>NZ_CACSIH010000111.1:0-9600 GCF_902705805.1 Alteromonas alvinellae
GGATGAGGCGCAAGCCTCACCCTACTCGATGTGCCAGTACTTTATTGCGTACCGGTGTTGTACTCCTTGGTTTAAGACTCGCACTTGATGATTTAACCGCACTGGGCTGGGATACGCTGGGCTTATTGTGCATTGCCATTTTATCGACCATCTTGCTTGGTATTGGTCTCGCTAGAATTTTGGGGTTAAAAGGGCAACTAGGGGCCTTAACAGGAGGCGCAGTTGCTATCTGTGGCGCGTCCGCTGCATTGGCTATATCTACCATTCTACCCAAAGGCCAGCACCATGAGCGAGATACACTAGTTACCGTTATTGGCGTTACTGCTATGTCTACAATCGCAATGGTACTTTATCCTATTATCGCTGTTCAGCTAAACCTGTCAGACAGTGAAGCTGGCATATTTCTAGGTGGCACTATTCATGATGTTGCGCAAGTTGTAGGGGCAGGCTACTCGATTTCTCAGGAAGTAGGCGACATGGCAACGCTAACGAAACTTGTTAGGGTAGCCATGCTAGTTCCAGTAGTTATGATTATGGTGTTAGTCGTAGCAAAAACCTTATCTGTTGGTATCAAAAGCCGTCGAACAAACAGTCCTAAGATACCACTCTTCTTAGTCGGCTTCGTGATGATGATGCTACTGAACAGTTTCTTTGTTTTACCTGAAAGCGTTGTAGAGATGGGGAGTCAAATCTCACGCTTTTTCCTCATCGTCTCCATAGCCGCGATTGGAATGAAATCAAACTTGGGTCAACTCATCAATGTTGGTGTGCGACCAATAATTATGATTTTCGCAGAAACCCTATGGTTAGCACTCATCATTTTAGGATACTTACATTTTTCGTAACGTTAGATAAGAAACTGGACGCGGCGTTTTAAATGTATCGAATTTAGAAAATCTGCCGATACTCATAGCATAACGCTACTTCAGACTAATAGTTAATGAGTCTAAATATCTGTTAATCTGAATAAAATAACTCTATAAAAAATAAATCGGTAACCACAAATGTTTGTATCTCGCAGTAAATACGAAGAAAAAGAAGCGCTAGTACGTAAACTCGAAGCAAGAGTGCGAGAAGCCTTAGACAAAATTGATGTTTTAGAGGCAGAAAATACGGAACTCGTTAACGCCATCGAGGCAGCAAAAGGCCAGCACGCATCGTCAAACAACTCCGTCGTTATGAAATGTATTGTGGACGCTATGCGCCAGTTAGAAGGTATACGCGAAACAGTATTAGCTACTTATCAGCGCATTGATGCAGAGAATCAGTCGCTGGCGAATATTAATGAGTTGTTTAGTGACTCAGCCACAACGTTACGCAAAATTGTTACCGACATGAGTGGGCTCAACCTTCAAATGGGCAGTATGAGCGAACGTATTTCGGGACTATCGACAACAGCAGATAACATTAATAAATTTGTTACCACTATTACGAGTATTTCCGACCAGACCAACTTGCTCGCGCTAAACGCCGCGATTGAAGCGGCTCGAGCGGGCGATGCAGGACGAGGGTTTAGTGTTGTTGCTGATGAAGTACGTGCACTGGCAACAGAAACCAATAAATCTGCAACAGAAGTTTCAGAGTTGGTTAATGGCATTATTCAATCAACATCCAAAGCGGTATCGGGAGTGAATGAGCTGCGTGGAAATAACGAACAGCTTGAGACAGGCATTAATCAACTTAATGATAGCTATGAAGTCATGGTGAAGCACTGTGACAGCATGAAATCCACTATTAGTGAAGGCGCCATTGCTACATTTATCCAAACAGTAAAGCTGGATCATGTAGTGTGGAAAGCAGAAGTATATGCGGTGCTATGTGGTTATAGTAACAAATCGGTGGCGGACTTTGGCGATCATAAAAATTGTCGCCTAGGGCAATGGTATAGTGATAATGCTAATAAAGCGATAGGCCAAACTACGGCATTCAGAGAGATTGAAGCGCCGCATGCAAGAGTACATAGCAGCGGAATAGCCGCGGTGGTAGCTAAACAAAATGGCGACAACGCTGAAGCTGATGCTAAGCTTATAGAAATGGAACAAGCCAGTGAGAGAGTAATAACACTCCTTGATAGGCTAGTTAGCTAGCGGCCGCAGAACTCTATGGTTCGATAGGCCCTATTGAGACGCATGGCGCTCTGAGATTTTATCGGCGATTTAAATGGAGGGCTTCTTGGTGAGTGAAACATCGTATTCCACCGAACACGAGCGTATTCTTGCGCTGGAAGCCCGCGTTAACTCGTTAGAGCGACAACTTAAGCGTCAAAAAATTGCGCGTAAAAACGCAGAATCTTTCTTAGAAACCTATTCTCAAGATGCTTATCTAGCAAACCAAGCGCTTAGAAAAGCACTAAATGATTCAAAGCAGCGGGAGCGAGAGCTGCTCTACCTCAACCGAACTGCATCGCAGCTTTCCAATGCCCAGCCTGGTAAAAGTTTTATATTTTCTGCCCTAGAATCGGCGGTGGAATTTAGTAATGCCCATTGTGGAAAAGCGTTCATTGTGAAAAATGACGAGCTCATAGTGGGTGATGATAGCCAAGTACTTACTTATGACGAGGGGTGGTGTAGCTCTCCGGAACTTGCTGAATTTATTAAAATTGAAACACCACTCTTCTTAAGGGACAGCTATTCCCATTGGTGTGTTAATGCAGTTCAGCGACCCGACACTCAAAAAGAAGCGCGCTTACTTCACTTCATGCATGAAATGGCTGACGGCGAATACGCCTGGCTAGTGTTGCTTACCAAAGATGACAACCTAGAAGAAGAAACGCTTTATGTTTTGGATACAACTAAGCATTACTTAGACATAACATCACGCTACGAAAGTAAAACGACGGAACTTAACAGTCGAAAAATTGAATTAAAGACGGTTAAAAAAGACAGGGACTTTTTAGAAGAGAGGTTGGTCAGCGCAGACAAAATGGCGATGTTGGGCCAACTTGCGGCGGGCATAGCCCATGAAATTAATAACCCAATTGGGTATGTTCGAAGTAATACCGTTGTCGCTAAAGAAATCTTTAATGACTATCAACATGCGTTAGATGAAATAGGGCTACTGTGTCGTACCGCTGGTGGGGAGATTGAAGCGCAATTCGAAGCGCTGGAGAAGCGTTTTTCTCTGCGAGAAAGTGCAAGCGAGATTTTAGAAATGTTCAACGAATCTCATGAGGGCATTGAACGCATTATTGAGATAGTAAAAGCGTTGCGAAGTTTTTCGTATCCAGGCTCAGGAAAGCACACGCAAATAAGCGCTGTAGAAGCTATGAATACGGTTATCAAGCTAACGAACAACCTGCACAGGTACAAAAACAAAGTTAATTTAGAAGTACCGGATAAAGACGTTTATTTCCTTGGTAACGCAGGGCAAATTCAGCAGGTATTGGTTAATTTCGTAACCAACGCTATCTATGCTACCCCAGAAGGAAAGTCTATCACCCTAAAAGTACAAAAAGATGAAAAGAACGCCATGCTTATCGTAGAAGACGAAGGTATCGGTATGTCGAAAGAAACACTGGATAGAATATTCACGCCCTTCTTTACAACTAAGCCTCCTGGTGAAGGAACAGGGTTAGGCATGTCTATTTCCATGACCATTGTCGAAGAACACAACGGAAAAATAAATATCACCAGTGAAGAGGGTAAAGGAACAAGCGTTACCGTTTTGCTACCTCTAGCCTAAAGTATAAAGCGCTTCCCTAAATAGCTGATAGATTATAGAATTTCGTTAATCTTTGCTTCCTGCTAGACAGAATTATTTTATGTTCTAGTCTTAGGAGATAAGCAACATCTTATACGATTATCGGATGGTTGCTTTGCTACATGGAGAAAGCACCGAATGAGAAACAATCAGCCAGTTACCCAAAAAGAATATAAGTTTCCAGCACATCATCGCCTGATATCTTCGACCGATAAGCGCGGTGTTATCCAGCATTGCAATAGCGAATTTGTAGAAGCAAGTGGCTTTAGTCGCGAAGAGCTCATCGGCAAAAACCACAATATTATCCGTCATCCAGACATGCCTGCGCCGGTATTTAAAGAAATGTGGCGTACCTTGGAATCTGGTCAAAGTTGGCTAGGATTGGTGAAAAATAGAAGGAAAAATGGTGACCACTATTGGGTGTCGGCATTCGTAACGCCTGTGTACGAGGGAAAAACCGTTGTCGGCTATGAATCCGTTCGCGTTCCAGCGTTGAATGATGAAATAACGCGTGCTTCCGGTGTTTATGCAAGAATGCAGCAAGGAAAGTCAGCGGTATCACCGATGTCGCGCTTAGCTCAAAACCTAATGCATCTGGCGCCTACGTTGCTGATAAGTGCTGTCTTAGTAATAGCTCTTGCATTTACCCACGGCGCCGCTGCGGCTGGTATTGCGCTAGCAGGGGCAATTATTTTAATGATTGCTCAAGAAGCCAAGACAAGAAAAGACTGGGGCGCGCTGCTCTCTCTTAGCCCAGAAAGCTACGCTAATGAAACGGTGGCACAAACCTACTTCCCAGACCCGTCCCATATCAGCCAAGCCAAGCTTGTCCTAGGGTGTGAGCTTGCCAGAAACCGTACGGCGTTAACTCGAATTAAAGATGCATCAGCGGGGCTCGAATCAATAGCTAACACCACGCATCAACAAGCGGAAAGCACCAGTTCGGCGGTTGTACAGCAAAATCAAGCTACACAGCAAATAGCGTCTGCGGTCACGCAAATGAGTCAGGCTATTCAAGAAGTCGCTGAGCGGGTTGAGGGTAATGCCAAAAGCGCAAAAACTGCAGCAGCTAACGTAGAAACAGGAAACCGTAAAGCTGAAGAAGCCATGCAGGCGATTGTTGCGTTGCGCGAGGCGGTAGAGTCTATATCTACCACAGTGACAGAGTTGGCTCAGTCAACCAGCGATATTGGCGAAGCGGCCAATATCATCTCGACCATTGCTGAGCAAACTAACCTGTTAGCGCTTAACGCCGCGATCGAGGCAGCAAGAGCAGGTGAACAAGGAAGAGGTTTTGCGGTTGTAGCTGATGAGGTGCGTACGTTAGCTTCGAAAACTCGCGAATCGACCGATAAAATTCACAACATCATTAATGAATTGGCTGAGCGTTCTGACCGCGCTGTAAGGGTATCGACGGAAGGGCTAGCTTCAGCAGAGCACGGCAGCGCTATAGTAGAAGAAACTCGAGGTGCATTGTTTGAAATTAACAATGCAGTGAAAGGTATCGCTGATGCCACAGTAGAGATGTCTTCAGCGGTAGAAGAACAAAGCACAGTGGCTGAGCATATTAACCAGCAGTTAGTAGAGGTTGCTGACGGCGCGTCTGAAACCCAGCGTTCATCTGAAGCATCGCTTGCAGCAAGTCACGATTTGCGCGCAACGGTTAATCAGGTCCACGAACTAATATTGCGTTTCAGTACAGATAAGCGAGTGGGAGAGTAATACTCTCTCCAGCTCTCTTAAGCTTACTCCACTAAAAGGCCTATTGCCTATTGGCGTAAAGATGTGGCGCTAAATAAAAGCCTACAAAACTCGAAACAACGTTGTAGGCATAGGTATTTATTAATTCGCATTAAGCCCTGCATGTAGACCGCGTCTGTAGGCCGCCACAGCGGGGAACAGCGATACCAAATATGTGCACCCCAGTATCAGTAAAATGATAATAATACTGCTTTGACCAAACAGCGGGCTGCTTAAAAACAACCCATAGGTACTGCTTAACCAAGGCTTTAGTGCGCTCATAAGCCCAGCAACCAAGCCTAAACTCAGTGCGGCACTTACAATCGTAAGCAGCATCGCTTCAATCTGTATGAGTAGCAGTAAGGTAAACGGTCCTGCGCCTATAGTTCGTAAAACCGCGATTTCTTGATAACGTTCTCGCATCGTGGCCAGCAGCATAGTCGCAAGCCCAATTAGCGCGCAGATGACGATAAGACCGGAAAGGCCAAGCAAAAGCGATTCTACATTTCCCATAATTTGCCAAAGTTCTGCGAGTGCCATCCCGGGTAGAATTGCCATTAGCGGCTCTTGTTTACTTTGATTAATTTGATACTGAAGCTGCAGTGCCGTTACCCGATGTTTTAGCCCCAGCATCACTACGGATACTGACTCAGGCGTAAACGCTTCGCTATTGTAAGCTGCACGTTCTTTTGTATGCTCGTCATGCTCATGCTCATGCTCATGCTCATGCTCTTTCGCCTTGTCAGCAGGTTTACGGCCTAAAATTGAGGTGGGCGAATGTTTAGACCCTGTGTGGGCTTCTTCAAGTCCCTGTAGGGTAACGTATACGGCTTTATCTACGGGCGTACCGGTTTTCTTAACTATGCCCGAGATAGTGAAAGGGTGATCGTCATGGTTGTTGAACGATACGCTACCCAGACCATGGGAAATAATAATCTTATCCCCTACCTTGTACCTCAATGATTTGGCGATGTCTGCGCCAACAACGGTAGACAGTGGCTGCGTAAATGCCGAGCCTGCTGCCATTTCAAGTGACTGCATATCACCGTATTTAAAGTGGTCGAAAAAGCTGTTGGTTGTACCTACTACTCTAAAACCTCTGTGAGTATCGCCTAAAGATAGCGGGATAAGCCACAATACCTGTTTGTTAGATTGAAGCGCCGCAATACTTTTATATTCAATACCTTTGGTGGGAGTGCCTATATTAAACACTGACGACAGGAGTAAATTAAGCTGTCCACTTGGTGCGCCAACAATAAGATCAACACCAGACACGGTGCGCGTAAAACTGGTTTTCACTTGACTGCGAATAATGTCCACGCACAACAGTAAACTAATGCTGATGGTAATGCTTAAAAGTGTGAGGATTGCCGTTGTTTTCCTGCGCTTTAAGCTTTCAATAGCAATGGTACTTAGCATTACGCACGCTCCTGTGCTTTTGGGGCCTCATCGCCTCGCGTTTTTATGTGGTTTGTACTTGGGCTTAATTCACTCATGCTGCAGTGGCGGTCAAAATAACTCTCCATGGCTTTATCGTGACTCACGAAAATCATGGTGCTTTCACCTGCAACGTCTTTTAGCAGCGACATAAAACTATCTCTGGCATCGGTATCTAGGGCAGAGGTAGGTTCATCGACAATTAATAATTGTGGGTCGTTAATCAGTGCTCTTGCAATGGCAACGCGCTGCTGCTGACCAATACTCAATGCGTCAGCTTTCGCATGCAGCACGTGAGAAGGCAGCTGTAGCTTGTCCAGTAAATGACGAAGCTTTGCGTCTTCTGTTTTTTTACTAGGTTTAGTACCCGCAAAGTACACCGCCGCATTAATGTTCTGTGCCACAGAAAGGTAGGGAATAAGATTAAATTGTTGAAAAACAACGCCGATATTGCGTGCTCTAAACTTGTCCCGCTGTCGGTTAGATAACGAGGAAAAAGGCTGTTCGAGTAAAGCGATGTCGCCTCGAGTAGGGGTCAACGTACCACATAGCAAATTTAGCAATGTGCTTTTGCCACTCCCCGAAGGCCCTGAAAGAAAAACGTGTTCACCTTGCGAAACCTGCCACGCTTTAATATCAATGACGGGCGCACTTTTTTTGGTGTACGAAAACTGTAAATTGCTAACTTCAATCGCTGTGTTGCGCTCTTCAGTCACTGCGCTGCGGCCTTCAACTACTGCATTGCGCTGGGGTTGAGTGCTATTGTTTTTATTGATGGTATTCACGCTAAGCCCGACCTGTATTTACGTCTTATGTTCACATTAGCAAAAGCGACACGTCTGTTCACCCTGTTAAAAACCAGAGAAAACACATTGCCGCGTTGAGGTAATGTTATCAAATAACATTTTTTCGTATAGCTATGCTATCAGATCTCATCAGCCTAAAGCGGCAATTGCTCTTATTAATTGCTCATCATAACGACGCAAAAGAGAGGCGCGCCTAAATTATCAGCCGTTAGCTTGTAGCTTTACCACTTCTGCGCTTTCATCTTCTAATACGCTTTCTGCGGTAGCGCCTTTGAAAATCTTACTGATTTTATCTTTGTTTTTAGACAGCATGATGGTGAGCTCTTCCACTACGCTATCGTCTAGCTTGATGCCCTTCGCATGAATGTAGTCAGCAAGGTTATCTGCTGCATCGAGCATTTTGTCATACTGATCGGCTTCTTTTTTGTCGGTAGTTACCAATTTTTCTACCCCTTTGTGCGTAACAACATACTGTGTGGTAATGGCCATGGTAGGTCCCCTGTTTATTAAAGACACAAAAACTGTACAGTATTTTACTGTATAAATAAACAGTATTTTAGTTAAATGTCTGAGCGTAGTGTTTGGGGAAAGGACAAATGATTGTTCTTAAGGTGATTAATGCTTGTGCAATTAGTAACTGCTGCGTATAATGCGCGCCCTTACAGCCATCCCAATTCGTTCCTTGTCTCCATACAGTCGGCTGTACTGTCGAGGCTACAACCGTAAGGAGCTATAATGCGTCATTACGAAATCGTATTTATGGTTCACCCTGATCAGAGTGAACAAGTACCTGGTATGATCGAGCGTTATACCACAATCCTAAAGCAAGACGGTGGTCAGATTCATCGTTTAGAAGATTGGGGTCGTCGTCAACTGGCTTACCCAATTGAAAAGCTGCACAAAGCCCACTACGTACTAATCAATGCTGAAGCGTCTGCAGAAGCTGTTGATGAATTGGAAAATGCTTTCCGTTTCAACGACGTGATCCTACGTAACATGGTTATGCGCACTAAGACTGCTGTGACTGAGCCTTCTCCAATGATGAAAGAAGAGCCTCGTCGTGAGCGTCGTGACGATTCTGCTCCTCGCCAAGATCGCGCGGAAAAGAAAACTGAAACCACTGAAGACAACGCTTAAGGAGATCACCCATGGCTCGTTTTTTCAGACGTCGTAAGTTCTGCCGTTTCACTGCAGAAGGTGTGACTGAGATTGATTACAAAGATATCGCTACTCTTAAGAACTACATCACTGAGAGCGGTAAAATTGTCCCTAGCCGTATTACTGGTACAAGCGCAAAATATCAGCGTCAGCTGTCCTCTGCGATCAAGCGCGCACGTTTCCTTGCGTTGCTTCCGTACACTGATTCACACAAGTAATTTGGCGAATATAAGGGTTAGCTAAGATGAATATCATCCTACTAGATAAAATCGCCAACCTTGGCGGCCTGGGCGACCAAGTGACTGTTAAGTCTGGTTACGCTCGTAACTTCCTTTTCCCACAGGGTAAAGCGGTTCCTGCAACTAAAGACAACGTTGAAAAGTTCGAAGCACGCCGTGCTGAACTTGAAGCGAAAATTGCTGAGCAACTAGCTGCTGCTAACGCACGCGCTGAAAAAGTTGCTGAGCTTGCTGAAGTTACAATCGCAGCTCCTGCTGGTGACGAAGGTAAACTATTTGGCTCTGTTGGTACTCGTGACATCGCTGATGCAATCACTGCAGCTGGCGTTGAAGTACAAAAAGCAGAAGTTAAACTACCTACTGGTACTCTTCGTGAGACTGGTGAGTATGACATCGACTTACAACTTCACTCTGACGTTATCACTTCAATCAAAGTGATCATCATTGCTGAAGCGTAATCGCTGACGTATTTGAAAAAAGCCGCTCTTAGAGCTAATGCCGATCAGTTAAGAATTTAATGA
>NZ_CACSIH010000112.1:0-1426 GCF_902705805.1 Alteromonas alvinellae
TATGTACAGCAAAGATCAACAGACCCTAGTTATTAGTTGTTTATTTAATCATGAGCATACGCGGTCTCGAATAAATAGAAGCCAAGCGTCGACATTGTGGTAGGAGTACGTGTAATCAATGCAAAGCTAATAACGTTTTGCAACGGCGTTATGTAAAGGAACGAGGCGGTCTTTTTACTTTGCTATGCGTTCCTGCATATCTATGAAATAATTAGTGCAATTGTATATGTAGAAGTATGAGGACATATGTCTGATCAAAAACGTAAAGGGATATACTTACTTCCCAACTTATTAACAACAGCAGGGTTGTTTTCGGGGTTCTTTGCTGTGGTTTCGTCAATGAACGGCAGGTTCGAAGCCGCGGCAGTGGCTATCTTTGTTGCTATGATTTTTGATGGTTTAGATGGGCGTGTGGCAAGAATGACGAACACGCAAAGCGACTTTGGTGCTGAGTATGACTCAATGGCAGATATGGTTTCATTTGGAATGGCACCTGCACTTGTTGCTTATAATTGGGGGTTAACTGAGCTGGGCAAGTTAGGCTGGTTAGCGGCCTTTATATATGTAGCGGGTGCAGCTCTTCGTTTAGCTCGCTTCAATACGCAAGTTGGTATTGCCGATAAGCGTTTCTTCCAAGGTCTCGCAAGTCCGGCTGCTGCGGCTGTTGTCTCTGGTCTTGTATGGGTTGGAGTTGAGTATGATGCTGTTGGTACCGACTATGGTTTAATAGTTGCTGCAGTAACTGGCTTGGCAGGTTTGCTGATGGTGAGTAACTTTAAATACAATTCTTTCAAAGAAGTTAATTGGCACGGTAAGGTTCCATTTGTAGGCCTTCTTTTAGTTCTTCTGATATTCGTTGTTGTGGCAACAGAACCCGCTTTAGTTTTGTTCCTTGTTTTTGCACTATATGCGTTAGCTGGACCTATCAATACGTTTCGTACCGTCGAGAAAGTAACGTTAGACGATGTAGTGGGCGATCATGAAGAAGATGCAGACTTCAATGCCGATAAAAAGAAAAGCAATGAAAGTGTAGACAATAAGCAGGAATGATTACGTAGCAATAATCAGATGTCTTCGCTCAATAATAAAGAGGATATGCCTTTTTGAGCTGATAGAATAAGGATATACTAGCGTAAACGCATGCTTAATGTACTAATAGATTAAAAAGCGACCGAACGGTCGCTTTTTTTATATTTATTTAAAAAAGGGTGTTGACGATGCTACAGGAATGCGTAGAATGCGCGCCTCCTCAACAGGGAACAGCAAAACGCTAACAACTGATGAGGATGTCAAAAACCAAGTTTAAAAATAAATAAACAAAAGTTGTTGACAAAAAAAAGATGCGCTGTAAGATACGCATCCGCTTCGGGAGAGGCAGCTAGCAAAAGCTAGTAAAGTTCTTTAAAAATTTAGACAAGACAATCTG
>NZ_CACSIH010000113.1:0-121161 GCF_902705805.1 Alteromonas alvinellae
TTTTAGAGGGGAAAATCCCTAGAACCCCACTTAGGAAGGTGACCACTACAAAGGGCTGAAAGATTTCATTTGGGTGGATCGAGAGACGGGGTTAGAATGAGGGATATTGAGAAATCAATAGGTTACGAGGGTAGGCATCAAACATTTTTGATCCCTATTTACTCCCTAACAATCGCAACTCATTGAAAATAATAGAAACTTTACATTCTGTATTGGTAAGTAGCGCAACCAATAAAGTTATAAGTAAGATGGTGGATAACGTAACGGATAAGCCGTACTTACGTTAAGACGACAATTGTAAATAGAGAAGCGAACCAGTAATGAGCAAGCATTTTGAAATCATCGTCGGCACCATGTTAGGTGCCGCAGAATATGTGGCTGATGCCATTGCGGAAAAACTTGATGCGAGCGGGCACACCCACACTATTCACGCTGAACCAAATTTGGATGAAATTAAAACAGAATCAACGTGGATCGTGTGTACATCAACACACGGTGCTGGCGAATTACCTGACAACATCCAGCCGTTCGCAAAGCAGTTAGAGGGCGCAGATTTAAGCGCAGTAAATGCCTACGTTATTGGGCTAGGTGACACCAGTTACGACACCTTTTGTTTCGGCGCAAAAGAAATGGAAAAGCATATTAAAAACGCAGGTGGCACGTTAATTACCGACGCGCTATACATTGATGTGCTAGAACACCCTATCCCTGAAGATGCCGCCGTGGAATGGTTTGACGAAAAGCTGGCCAATGCTTAACAAGCGTTTTTACGTGGAACCAATGCGATGAACAGCAACCTCACCCAAGCTGAACTGGCGGCGTTGCAATCTCCCCTTTCTAACGATTGCCGGGTACTGTATTTACTTGGGCTTCGAACAGGTGCAAATTCGGCAACGACATCGTCCGCCCCTATTGATTATAAGCAATTATTGAACTTGCTAAACGGCGACAGCAAAGACGAGCCTTACCAACGCGGTCGTCAAATCAATAGCTTGGTGAAGCAGCTTGAACAAGTGGGTTTGGTTGCCCTGCCCCTTGAACTTGATCTTGAGCATACAATCAACGGGAAAACCCTACTTCTTCCGCTTCTAAGCGAGCCACAATCGGACTTCGACCAACTACATGCCCGTCATAGCGCTATGACCCCTAATTGGACGCCCAATAAAGCGTTGTTTGAAGAAATGGCCTCGCTACTTGGTATTATTGATAAAACATTTGATGACAACGAGGTGGGTGAATTCATTGCCTATTGGTTAGGAAGACCTAGTTCAGTGTTTAGCGAATTCCAATGGACACAAAAGTTTGCCAACAATATCAAGCGCAAGCGTCTCGCTTCAGGCTACGCCCCAACAAAGGTGGTGGGAACGCAACAAGTGAAAGTTGCAGCCGGCATAGAAGCAGATGATAATGCTAGAAAGCTGGTGGAAAAGTATGCCGCAACTAAGAAGAGTTAATTCGTTATGGATCGTATAACCGACAAAATTGCTAATTTAGCGAGAGCGCTCAACAAAGACGTCGATCCCAATCGTGAATACATCGACTATAAAACGCTGCGTAAGCAGTACGAGGCGAAAGCGAACGAAGAAGTATCACAAATACAGCAGCGTAGTAAAAAAGCGCGTATAGAGGCTATTCATGGCCGTTCTGATCTGAATCCTAAATGGACCTTCGCCAACTTAGTTGAAGACAGTGACGATGTGATTGAAGCCGTATCGATAGCTCAGTCTTTTATTGCTGCCCATGACGATCCTGCGTGGCGTCAAAGCGGCTCGCATATGATGCTGTTTTACGGCGATTACGGTCGTGGTAAATCACATATTGCCGGTGCCATTGCCCATCAACTTATAGAGCAGTACGAAATTTCAGTGCTTTATCGTCAACTGTCTACACTGCTTGAAATGCGCAATTTCTCGTTTGATTTTGGGGCTTCGGACAACGCGGGGCAGCGCTTCAGGGAGATCAATCAGGAACTGCTAGACGTTGATCTGCTTATTCTTGATGAGGTGTGTGTAAACGAAAGCGTGTTAAAGAAAAATGCGCAGAGTTGGTTTGGTAACCTGCTAAGACAACGCTTGGTAAACAAGAAAAACTGTATTTTGATCACCAATCACAATTTAGCCGAACTTGAAAATGCCCTTGGCCCCTATTGTTTTGAGTCGATTAAAGAGTACGACACTTACAAAGTTAGGTTCCAAGGCCCAAGCCGCCGTGAAGGCTTAACCATTGAACAAGAAGACATGCAAGGCTCTGTTTCACAGCCACGCTATCAACCCAACCAGGTGCGCTAATAGCACCTGGTTTCCCCTCTCTCGAAACCTAGCCCTTACTCTGCTAGGTCTTTTCCTTCATTAAACCTTATTGCATGTTCCTGTTGTGCCAGGTAATAGCGAATCACTTAGCCTATTGATCACGCTTTTACCAAAACAATACGGTTTTAATTCATAGATACACTCAACGATCTCCTTCTGTTAAACAAATAACCATTCTTACAGACCGACTTCTTCCTTGTAAAAGTGACTGAATTTTGGTCATCTCCTATGTTTTTCTCCTTAAAAATGGGCTGTTTTGAAAAAATAATCTTGTCGTTCATAAAAACGTGCACTTTTTCTGAAGGTGTTGATAAATGCGATCGGGCGATCTAATCACAGCTTTTGGAAAAGATCTCCTCCACAATGTGATCACGCTATAACGCACGTATCTACACGATCTTTTGATCGCGATACATAAATAGCAAACATTTTATCCCCAGCTGGATCACATCTTGATCACCCCTGTGGATAGGATCCTACAAACCACTGTGCATAAGCTTTGATCGAAAAAAGAATAACTTTTCAAACGAATCGGGGTGTGGATAAAAAGGCCATTTATACACAAGTTTGAGGTAGGGTTATGGATCGGGGTTTCCCAATGTTATTGATCGCGTAACTTGATGATCTTCATGTGCTTTGATCGGTTACCCACAGATCTTGATGATCCTAATAAAAGTAAAAATAAACAGATCTAAAAGAGATCTTAAGATCTTATAATTCGATCACACCTTTTCAAAAACAGGTTTTGAGGAAAATTTAATCATTTTCTTTATCCAATAAGTCAGATAAAATACGCGCCCTTTTTTCAGCAGTCTCTGCGTAAGAAAAATTAGTTTTTAATCGGCTTATCGTAAGTTAATAGTGAGGTTTAACCATGTTTTATGCTGAAGCATTTGATGTCATCGTTGTAGGTGGTGGACATGCAGGTACAGAAGCGGCACTTGCAGCTGCTCGCATGGGTGCAAATACGCTGTTGCTCACTCACAATATTGAGACGATAGGCCAGATGTCGTGTAACCCTGCAATTGGTGGGATCGGTAAAGGCCATCTTGTAAAAGAGATCGATGCGTTAGGCGGTGCAATGGCACTGGCTATCGACAAAGGTGGTATTCAGTTTAGAACATTGAATTCTTCTAAAGGCCCAGCTGTTCGTGCAACGCGTGCGCAAGCGGACCGTACGCTTTACAAAAACGCTATTCGCGACATTGTTGAAAATCAAGAAAACCTAACCTTGTTCCAACAGAGCGTTGACGATCTGATTGTTGAAAACGATCAGGTATGCGGTGTTGTTACGCAAATGGGCTTGAAGTTTAAAGCTAAGTCAGTGGTACTGACAGTGGGTACTTTCCTTGGCGGAACCATTCACATTGGCCTTGAAAACTATCGCGGCGGTCGTGCCGGCGATCCACCGTCTATCGCACTTGCAGATAGACTACGTGCCCTTCCGTTTCGTGTTGACCGTTTAAAAACTGGGACACCAGCAAGACTTGATGCTCGCTCGTTAGATTTTTCTGTAATGCAGCCTCAACCTGGTGACAATCCTACGCCGGTATTTTCGTTCATGGGTGATAGAACCATGCACCCTACACAGATCCCGTGCTATATCACCCACACTAACGAAAAAACCCACGATATCATTCGCGGGGGATTAGATCGCTCACCCATGTTTACTGGGGTTATCGAAGGTATCGGACCGCGCTATTGCCCAAGTATCGAAGATAAGATCACCCGTTTTGCAGACAAGACATCGCATCAAATTTTTGTTGAGCCAGAAGGTTTAAACAGCATTGAAGTTTATCCAAATGGTATTTCAACCAGTTTGCCATTTGACGTACAGATGAACCTTGTCCGCTCGATTAAGGGTTTTGAAAATGCGCACATTGTTCGCCCGGGTTATGCCATTGAATACGATTTCTTTGATCCACGCGATCTGAAGCAAACACTGGAAACGAAGTTTATTCGAGGCTTGTTCTTTGCTGGCCAAATAAACGGTACCACTGGCTATGAAGAAGCGGGTGCGCAAGGGTTAGTAGCAGGCGCAAACGCAGCGCTACAAGTTCAAGAAAAAGACCCGATGATTTTACGCCGCGATCAAGCGTACATGGGCGTACTTATCGACGACTTGGCTACCATGGGTACGAAAGAGCCGTACCGCATGTTCACTAGCCGTGCAGAATACAGACTACTGCTTCGTGAAGACAATGCCGATAGCCGTTTAACCGCGATGGGCCGAGAGATTGGTCTTGTTGATGATGCGCGCTGGGCAAAATTTAACGACAAGATGGAAGCGGTAGAAAGTGAACTGCAGCGTCTACGCGGTCAGTGGATCCACCCTGATCACGCAGCAACGCCGGAACTTAATACCATGCTGAAAAATCCGGTGAGTCGTGAACATTCTCTTGAAGAGCTGATCCGTCGACCTGAAATGACTTACGGTCAGTTAATGGAAATTGAAAGTGTTGGCCCAGGTCTTGAAGATCCGATTGCTGCAGAGCAAGTGGAAATTCAAATTAAGTACGCCGGCTACATTGCCCGTCAAATGGATGAAATCGCGAAAACGCAGCGACACGAAAACACCCTCTTGCCGGTTGATATGGACTTCAGCAAGATTTCTGGCCTATCGAACGAGGTTGTAGCCAAGTTAACCGAAGCCAGACCGGAAACTATCGGTAAAGCATCGCGTATTTCGGGCATTACCCCGGCGGCCATCTCTTTACTGCTGGTTTACCTTAAAAAACACGGCATGTTGCGCAAGCAAGAGAAAATTAGCGCGTAAAACACGCGCTTAACTCAACGCATTACTCGCAGCGCTTAGTTTTTCCTATTTATTCGCGTATTATGATAATCATAATCACTAAAACTATGCGAAAACTAGAAAAACTCGGCGCTTTTCACACTGTCCCATTGCACCAATTTACATTCGTTGTGCGGCTTTGATTAATTTATGTGTCTTCTTCAAGCGCACTTGTATCGAGCATGAAGAGCTGCAATAACAAACGGCTGTAAATGAGCGGCAAATAACGATTCGCCGCGCGTGTTTATGGTATGGACTGTGTAGAGCAAAAAACATTAACGCGAATAGACAGATTTTTCGATGACGATACAGCAAGAATTGCACACCATTTTGGTGTCTGGACTCGATGCCCTTTCACTAGATTTAAGTGATAAGCAACAGCAGCAGTTAGTTGACTATGTGCTGCTTATGGACAAATGGAATAAGGCGTACAACCTGACTTCTGTGCGCGATCCTAAGCAAATGATGGTCAAACACATTCTAGACTCGCTGGCGATTGTGCCCTTTCTTGATGGTGACAATATCATTGATGTTGGTACGGGCCCTGGCCTTCCTGGTATGCCGTTAGCTATCGCGTTTCCAGATAAATCATTCACATTGCTTGACTCATTGGGCAAGCGTGTACGGTTTATGACCCAATGTGTGCACACACTTGGATTAACAAACGTTACTCCTGTGCAAAGCCGCGTTGAAGAGCACAATGGCGATACGCCTTACGATATTGTGCTAAGCCGAGCTTTCGCTTCGCTAAAAGATATGTTGCACTGGTGTCAGCATCTGGTAGATTCAGAAGGTCAATTTTTGGCGCTTAAAGGTCAGTTTCCACAAGATGAGATAGACGAAGTGAGTGATCACTTCCATGTGAGCAAAACGGAAAACCTCACTGTGCCAAATTTGGTAGGCGAACGACATCTGGTTTGGCTAAAAAAGAAATAGCCGAAAAATAGAAATAGACGAGAACAGGATCTAACGTGGCTAAGGTAATCGCGATCGCGAATCAAAAAGGTGGTGTTGGAAAGACAACCACTGCAGTTAACGTGGCAGCGTCAATGGCAGCAACCAAACGTAAGGTGTTGCTCATTGATCTCGATCCACAAGGTAATGCGACCATGGGAAGCGGCGTTGATAAATACGACGTTGAATCTACGGCATTTGAATTGTTGATTGAAGAAAAGCCAATTAACGATGTTATCGTTAAAGCGACAAGCGGCAAGTATGACCTCATCGCGGCGAACGGTGACGTAACCGCAGCAGAAATTAAGCTGATGGAAATGTTTGCCCGTGAAGTAAGGCTTCGCAACGCGCTGAAGCCCGTTATGGATTACTACGATTTTGTCTTTATCGACTGCCCGCCTTCGCTAAACCAGTTAACGGTGAACGCCTTGGCGGCTGCCGATTCGGTAATGGTGCCTATGCAGTGTGAATATTATGCACTAGAAGGCCTTACTGCCCTGATGGATACCATTCAAAAATTGGCGTCCGTAGTGAATCCAGAATTGAAGATTGAAGGCGTATTGCGTACTATGTACGACCCGCGCAACCGCCTTGCTAACGACGTTTCAGAACAGTTGAAGCGCCATTTTGGTGAGCAGGTTTATCGCACGGTTATTCCGCGCAATGTTCGCCTAGCTGAAGCACCGAGCTTCGGGACGCCAGCGATGTACTATGATAAGTCATCTACAGGGGCTAAAGCCTACCTGGCACTGGCGGGTGAAATACTGCGTCGTAGGGACAAAACAACGCCTGCACAGGCAAAAGCAAGTTAAACGACAATAAGCTGAACACTATCAGCACATGCCATAGAGGACACTATGTCAGCACGTAAAAGAGGCCTTGGCCGCGGTTTAGATGCGCTACTCGCAACCAGCCAATCATCTGCTCAAAAAGAACAAGATGCCGCCGAGGTAAATTCAACTAACGGTGAGTTAAGCAAACTCCCTATTGAATACTTAGTGCCGGGCAAGTATCAGCCTCGTAAAGACATGTCACCTGAGGCATTAGAAGAATTGGCATCGTCCATTCGTGCGCAAGGTATTATTCAGCCTATCGTAGTGAGAAAAGTCGACGAGCACCGCTACGAAATCATTGCCGGTGAACGTCGCTGGCGAGCTTCACAATTAGCACAGCTTGACGAAGTACCTTGTTTGGTTAAGAACGTGCCTGACGAAGCTGCAGTGGCCATTGCCCTTATCGAAAATATCCAGCGTGAAGATTTAAATGCCATGGAAGAGGCGCAAGCCCTCGACCGTTTAATGAATGAGTTCGCGCTTACCCATCAAGAAGTGGCCGAAGCGGTGGGCAAATCACGCACCACGGTGACAAATTTACTTCGTCTGAATAATTTGAACGACGACGTGAAACTGTTAGTCGAGCATGGCGATATTGAAATGGGTCACGCTAGAGCGCTGTTAGCGCTAGAAGGTGAAACTCAGTCAGAAACTGCGCAAGTAGTATCGGGCAAAGGTCTCACCGTGCGCGATACGGAAAAGCTTGTTAAAAAGCTTTTGGAGCCAGCTAAACCTAAGCCTGAGAAGAAAGTTGATCCCGACGTGCAAAACCTTATGACACGACTTTCAGAAAATTTAGGCACCCCTGTGAGCATTGATCACAACGCGAAAGGCAAAGGTAAGCTGACGATTAGCTTTAGCGACCTTGAACAATTAGATGGAATTATATCTAAAATTCAATAACTTAAAATAAATTATTAGAGAAGCGCCCTTTGCCTACCCGCAATTGATACGCTGTTCGGTGCTAACACCGGACACTCTCCTTTCCGGTTATAGCAATAGAAAATTTTCAGAATAACTTTCAAAAAGCGTTGTACTGTTGAAAATTGTCGGTAAAACAGTATACTTCTGACGCTTTTTGTAAGACGTGAACAAGCTGCGAGTAAAAGTGACGAACAAGTTAGCAAAACGCGGGTTAGACCTCGCCAAGAAAGGGCTACTTTTTCAGGCTGTCACGGCCCTATTCGTTACCGCTTTCGCAGCTGCCGCAGGAGGAAGTCATTCCGCCATGTCGGCAGCGGCAGGTGCTTTAATTAGTATACTGCCTAACAGTGTTTTTATGGCTTTCGCGTTTCGCTACGCAGGTGCCAGTAAAAACGACCTTGTTGCACGGAGTTTTAGCCAAGGCTCAAAATTGAAGCTGGCACTGACAATCATTTTATTTGTAATTGCTTTTAAAGGCTTAAATGCCACGCCATTAGAAATTTTCATGGCATTCGTGATTACAACCGCTAGCCACGGGCTAGCCATGTTTCATTACGGTACGAAAGAATAAAGACAGCGCTAGGCGTTGCGATAACGAAAACAACGTAATCGACCGATTGAGACAAAAGAACCAGTCACCAAATTTTTACACTTTACAACTTGGGTTAAACAATGGCATCTGAATACACTACCTCAGAATACATCAAGCACCACTTGACCAATGCCACCATGTGCTCAACTGACAACGGAATTGCTTTTAACAAAGCGTGTTCTGACGCCGGTTTTTGGGCATGGCATGTTGATACACTGGCATGGTCTATCGGTCTTGGTCTTCTTTTCCTAATTATCTTTAGAAGCGTTGCTTCAAAAGCGACAACCGGCGTACCTGGCAAAATGCAGGCGTTTGTTGAGCTTGTTGTTGAGTTTGTTGACGACAACGTTAAAAGCACTTTCCATGGTAAGAGCGCACTTATTGCGCCATTAGCGCTAACTATCTTTGTATGGGTATTGCTAATGAACCTTATGGACTTGGTGCCAGTTGATCTTATTCCATGGATATCTGGTCTTATCGGACAAGCGGCTTTTGGCATGGATCCACACGACGTTTACAACAAGGCAGTGCCAACCACTGACCTTAACTTAACGTTCGCACTGGCTTCAGGCGTGTTTATTCTTATTCTTTTCTATTCAATCAAGATGAAAGGCATTGGCGGTTTTGCGAAAGAACTTACTATGCAGCCTTTCGGTCACCCTATCTTTATTCCGGTGAACTTTATTCTTGAAACGGTTACTTTGCTTGCGCGTCCGCTTTCACTAGCACTGCGTTTGTTCGGTAACTTGTATGCCAGTGAGCTAATCTTCATTTTGATTGCTACAATTGGTTATTTCCAGCTTCCACTGCACTTCATGTGGGCTGTGTTCCATATTCTGGTACTTCCGCTTCAAGCGTTTATTTTCATGATGCTTACCATCGTGTACTTAAGCCTGGCGTGTGAAGACCACTAAGCATTAACGGGTGTCGGTTTTGATTTTTAATCGACACCGTTTTTACAGAGTTTGACTTTTAAACATTAACTTTAAATTTAACTTAAATCGGAGACGTAAATGTTATACATCGCTGTTGCACTACTGATTGGTCTTGGTGCCCTAGGTACCGCTATTGGTTTCGGTCTACTAGGTGGTAAATTCCTTGAATCTGCTGCTCGTCAACCTGAACTAGCACCTCAACTACAAGTTAAGATGTTCATCGTAGCGGGTCTTATCGACGCCATCGCGATGATCGGTGTTGGTATCGCTCTATACCTATTGTTCGCTGTTGGTGCCTAATTCTACTAAACACTTTTTTAGCGAACTTTAAGAGGAGGGGCGATTGTGAATTTTAACGCCACTTTTATTGGTCAATTAATCGCCTTCGCTGTGTTCGTGGTGTTCTGCATGAAATATGTATGGCCTCCACTAATGGCAGCGATTGAAGAACGTCAGAAGAAGATTGCCGATGGGCTTGAAGCTTCTGAGCGTGCAGAGAAAGACCTAGAGCTTGCTCAAGCGAAAGCTACTGAGCAATTGAAAGATGCGAAAGCGCAAGCAGCTGAAATTATCGAGCAGGCTAAAAAGCGTGCCAACCAATTGGTTGACGAAGAAACGCAAAAAGGCCATGCGGAACGCGAAAAGATTATCGCTTCTGGTTATGCCGAGATTGAAGCTGAACGCAATCGTGCCAAAGAAGATTTGCGCAAGCAGGTTTCTGCACTTGCAGTAGCTGGCGCACAGCAAATCTTACAACGTGAAATCGATGCAAACGCACAAAACGACATTGTTGAAAAACTTGTCGCTGAGCTTTAATAGGGAGATGAGCCATGTCTGAATTGACAACCGTTGCTCGTCCTTATGCTAAAGCTGCTTTCGATTTTGCTGTCGAGAAAGACGCCGTTGCAAAATGGCAAGAAATGCTAGCCTTTGCAGGCGCTGTAGCAGCGAACGATGACATGCACCAGCTTTTGTCTGGTGCGGTTGCCGCTGACACGCTTGCCGACATTTTTAACAATGTTTGTGGTGAGCAACTCGACGAACACGGCCAAAACCTAGTTAAGGTTTTGGCTGAAAATAAACGTTTAGCCGCGTTGCCTGAAATTTCTACTTTGTTTGATGCATTTAAAGCAGATTACGACAAAGAAATAGAAGTGGACGTAACCTCAGCAACTACGCTGACCGATGCACAACAAAATGAGTTGGTTGCATCTTTGGAAAAACGTTTGGCACGTAAAGTGAAGCTTAATTGTAACGTGGACCCTGCCCTGATCGCTGGAATGGTAATTAATGCCGGCGATACAGTTATTGATGGTTCCGTAAAGTCGAAATTGAACCGTCTAGCAGACGCGTTGCAAGCATAACGGGGATAAGAGCATGCAACTTAATTCCACTGAAATTGCTGAACTGATCAAGAAAAGAATTGAACAGTTCAATGTAAGCAGTGAAGCACGTAATGAAGGTACTATCGTCGCAGTAACAGACGGTATTATCCGCATTCACGGCCTTGCAGATGTAATGCAAGGTGAAATGATCGAGCTTCCTGGAAGCCGTTACGCAATTGCACTAAACCTTGAGCGAGACTCTGTAGGTGCAGTTGTTATGGGTCCTTATGCGGACCTTAAAGAAGGCGATAAAGTACAATCTACTGGTCGTATTCTTGAAGTACCAGTAGGTAACGCACTACTAGGTCGTGTTGTAAACACACTAGGTGAGCCTATCGATGGTAAAGGCGCAATCGATGCAGCGGGCTTTGAGCCAGTTGAAAAAATTGCACCTGGCGTAATCGAGCGTCAATCGGTAGACCAGCCAGTACAAACTGGTTATAAGTCAGTTGATGCCATGATCCCAGTAGGTCGTGGTCAGCGTGAGCTTATCATCGGTGACCGTCAGTGTGGTAAAACAGCAATGGCTGTTGACGCTATTATCAACCAAAAAGGTACAGGCATTAAATGTGTGTACGTAGCGGTTGGTCAGAAAGCGTCTACTATCGCTAACGTAGTACGTAAACTAGAAGAGCACGGTGCACTTGACCACACTATCGTGGTTGCAGCATCTGCATCTGAGTCTGCTGCGCTTCAATACCTAGCGCCTTACTCTGGTTGTACTATGGGTGAATTCTTCCGCGACCGCGGTGAAGACGCGCTAATCGTATATGATGATTTGTCTAAGCAAGCTGTTGCTTACCGTCAAATCTCACTACTACTTAAGCGTCCACCAGGCCGTGAAGCTTACCCAGGTGACGTATTCTACCTTCACTCACGTCTACTAGAACGTGCTGCACGTGTAAACGAACAATACGTTGAGCGTTACACAAACGGCGAAGTGAAAGGTAAGACAGGTTCATTGACTGCGCTTCCAATTATCGAAACGCAAGCTGGTGACGTATCTGCATTCGTACCAACTAACGTAATCTCAATTACCGACGGTCAGATCTTCCTAGAAACTGACTTGTTTAACGCAGGTATCCGTCCAGCGGTTAACGCTGGTATCTCGGTATCTCGTGTTGGTGGTGCTGCACAGACTAAAATCATCAAGAAGTTGGGTGGCGGTATCCGTCTAGCCCTAGCTCAGTATCGTGAACTTGCGGCGTTCTCGCAGTTTGCTTCTGACCTTGATGACGCAACTCGTGAGCAACTTGAGCACGGTGAGCGCGTAACTGAGCTAATGAAGCAGAAGCAGTACGCACCACTTTCAATTGCTGATATGGGTGTATCTCTGTTCGCGGTAGAAAAAGGTTTCCTTAAGGGTATCGAGCTTAACAAAATCCTAGATTTTGAAGCCGCTCTTCACTCTTACATGAACAGCGAACACGCTGACCTTATGAAGACTATCAACGAATCAGGTAACTACAACGACGAGATTGCCTCTAAGTTGAACGACGCTTTAACAACTTTTAAAGCGACACAAACTTGGTAATCAATGGTGCTGGTGTTTAACCACCAGCGCAATTCGTTGAGTAATCGGAGAGATAGTCATGGCCAGCGGTAAAGAAATAAAAGGTAAGATTGGGAGTATCAAAAATACTCAGAAGATTACCAGTGCGATGGAAATGGTTGCTGCGTCTAAAATGAAAAAGGCGCAGGAACGTATGGCTTCTGGCCGTCCATATGCACAAAATATGCTTAAAGTGATTGGTCACATTGCAAACGGTAACCTTGAATATCGCCATCCTTATTTGGAAGAGCGTGAAGTCAAGCGAGTCGGTTACATTGTGATTTCCACTGACCGAGGCTTATGTGGTGGCTTGAACACCAATGAATTTAAGCTCGTCACTCAAGACGTCAAAAAATGGCGTGAACAAGGTGTAGAAGTGGATTTCGCTGCATTAGGTTCTAAGGCGTGCAGTTTCTTCAACCGCTTTGGTGGCAAGTTGCTTGCTGCTGAATCTGGTTTAGGTGACAAGCCGTCTGTGAGCGATGTAGTGGGTGTTGTACGCGTTATGCTTAAAGCGTACGACGAAGGACAAATTGACCGAGTATTCTTGGTATTCAATGACTTCGTTAACACCATGACACAGAAACCTGTGATCAATCAGTTATTGCCTTTGCCAAAGTCAGAAGACGAAGAATATCAACATCGTTGGGACTACATCTACGAGCCAGATCCAAAAGAAATTTTGGAAGCACTAATGGTTCGTTACATTGAGTCTCAGGTGTATCAGGGTGTTGTAGAAAACGCGGCGTCAGAACAAGCTGCGCGAATGGTTGCCATGAAGGCAGCAACCGACAACGCCGGTAATCTCATTGATGAGTTACAACTGGTATATAACAAAGCGCGTCAGGCTGCAATCACACAAGAAATCAGTGAGATTGTGAGCGGTGCCGCAGCGGTGTAGGCAAAGGTTTAAAAGAGATAACGAGGACAAATTATGAGTCAAGGTAAGGTCGTCCAAATCATTGGCGCCGTTGTGGATATTGAATTTCCACAAGATGCGGTACCAAGAGTTTATGACGCACTACAAGTTACCGAAGGTGACTTGTCAGGTCTAACCCTGGAAGTGCAACAGCAATTAGGTGGTGGTGTTGTTCGTGGCATCGCACTAGGTACTACTGACGGACTAAAACGTGGTCTTGCAGTAGAAAATACCGGTAACCCAATCATGGTTCCAGTTGGTACGAAGACACTAGGTCGTATCATGGACGTATTGGGTAACCCAATCGACGAAGCAGGCCCAATTGGTGAAGAAGAGCGCATGTCTATTCACCGTGAAGCGCCTAGCTACGAAGATCAGTCTAGCTCGGTAGAACTACTAGAAACTGGTATCAAAGTAATCGACTTGGTTTGTCCATTCGCTAAGGGTGGTAAAGTTGGTCTATTCGGTGGTGCGGGTGTAGGTAAAACCGTAAACATGATGGAACTTATCCGTAACATCGCAATCGAGCACAGCGGTTTCTCAGTATTCGCTGGTGTTGGTGAGCGTACGCGTGAGGGTAACGACTTCTATCACGAAATGAACGAATCAAACGTACTTGATAAAGTATCGCTTGTATACGGTCAGATGAACGAGCCACCGGGTAACCGTCTACGTGTTGCACTTACCGGTCTAACAATGGCTGAGAAGTTCCGTGACGAAGGTCGTGACGTACTATTCTTCGTAGATAACATCTATCGTTATACCCTAGCAGGTACTGAGGTATCAGCACTTCTAGGTCGTA
Organism: Alteromonas alvinellae; assembly: GCF_902705805.1. NCBI lineage: Bacteria > Pseudomonadati > Pseudomonadota > Gammaproteobacteria > Alteromonadales > Alteromonadaceae > Alteromonas > Alteromonas alvinellae. The sequence goes on from NZ_CACSIH010000113.1 coordinate 14,000, forward strand.
TGCCATCTGCGGTAGGTTACCAGCCTACGCTAGCAGAAGAGATGGGTGTACTTCAGGAACGTATTACGTCAACGAAGACAGGTTCAATCACTTCAATCCAAGCGGTATACGTACCTGCGGATGACTTGACTGACCCATCTCCAGCGACAACCTTTGCTCACTTGGATGCAACGGTAGTACTTTCTCGTGATATCGCGTCTCTAGGTATCTACCCTGCGGTAGACCCACTAGATTCAACGTCTCGTCAGCTAGACCCGCTAGTAATTGGTCAAGAGCACTATGACGTAGCACGTGGCGTACAGACTGTTCTTCAGCGCTATAAAGAGCTGAAAGACATCATCGCGATCCTAGGTATGGACGAACTATCTGAAGAAGACAAGCAAGTGGTATCACGTGCTCGTAAGATTCAGCGTTTCCTATCGCAGCCGTTCTTCGTAGCAGAAGTATTTACCGGTGCACCTGGTAAATATGTATCGCTAAAAGACACAATCAGTGGCTTTAAAGGCATTCTAGACGGTGAGTACGATCACCTTCCAGAGCAAGCCTTCTACATGGTTGGTTCTATCGAAGAAGCGCTAGAGAAAGCCAAGAAAGCATAATGACAGGGCTAGCAGTTGCTAGCCTAGCATCATGCTAACGTACCTAATCAGGAGGTTCACATGGCAATGACAGTACATTTGGACGTAGTAAGCGCGGAGAAAGCGATTTTCTCAGGTCGCGTTGAAGCGATTCAGGTGACAGGTAGCGAAGGTGAGCTGGGTATTCACCCAGGGCACGCGCCACTTATCTCTGCTATTAAACCTGGTATGGTGCGTTTGGTTAAACAGCACGGTGAAGAAGAAGTAATCTATGTTGCTGGTGGTGTACTAGAAGTACAACCTGGCAATGTTACCGTACTGGCTGATACCGCGGTTCGAGCTGAAGATCTTGACGAGCAGGCAGCAGAAGAAGCCAAACGACGTGCAGAAGAGCACATCGCCAACCCAGGCGCTGACTTTAACTACGCTGAAGCAGCTCACGAGCTTGCAGAAGCTATTGCTCAACTTCGTCTTATTCAGAAGTTACGCAAGTAAAAAGCACAGCTTTGAAAAAACCCGCCAAATGGCGGGTTTTTTATTGTCGAACGAAAAGTAAACGTTCACATTCTCTTACGTTTATTTTTATTGCTATCCCGCCATACAAAGCTTATCGTTAATGCGTTTTAAAGATATTAAATTAAAACGTAGCATGCGGTTACTATAGCAATGCTGCTGCCTTCAACGAATTGTATAAATGAAGCTAAACCCGTATTCCAACATGCAAAAGGGAGTCTCTATTGGTTTTTTCCCTCTATTGGCGACTCTGATCTTACTTTCAGTGCATTACTTTACGGGCGCTTTAGACTGGCCCGGCGTAGGGGAAGTAAGAGCGCAGCGAGACTTCAATTCTGCAATTGGCATGTCGTTGTTAACGGGGTATTTTTGGTTCGCACTGCGTTTAATGCATCAGAATGTTGCGAGCACTTTAATTTCCCTGCTTGTCAAAACAAACCAACTCAGTCAGTTTTCATCCCACCGAAGTGAACTCTCTCTTGAGTTCAAACACCACATTTTCAACGCCATCATTATTTCGATCATGATCACTATTGTGTATTGCATGTTTGAGGGGTTGGTAACGGTAAAGCAGGAAATTCACGTCCTCTTTCTCACTGCAACGGCAGTCCCCTTTTGGTTCTTAGCCATTTTATTTTTATTTCAGATATCCTCTAATATTAAATACCTTACTAAAAAAGTTTTGCCTCATGCTGGTGGTAATATTGACCGCCTTAAATCGATAATGACAATTTTAAAGCTAGGAACTACCAACAGTATTTTCGCTATGGGCGCGCTTACTATCTTCCCAATCTTCTGGTTAAAAAAAGACATACCTTCTATAGATGTTTTAGTGGTTACTTTTTTCACTGGGGTTGTCGGGTTCTATTTATTTTGGCCTGTAATCAAGCTGAAAAAAAGACTGGAAGACGAGCAAAAAGAAGTGGTTTTAATTCTTGAAGAACACATAGAAGATGGAATCAAGCGATGTGCAAAACAGCAAGAGTCTGTAACGGCGGTTTCTATCGAACAGCTAGAAAGTGAAAAAGAACGCGTGCTCAAGATGGGGGCTCGTATCTTTGCACCAAGGGACAAAGCACGGGTTGCAGCATGCCTCGCTCTCATCCCTATTTCTTGGGTTTTGTTGTTTGTTGTAGAGTGGCTAATTCAATTGCCTCGGTACCACTAAATTGCGGCCATCGGAAGGGCCCCTCTTAAGCCAACCTCATCTGCTTATACAAAACATCGCCCACATGGTTTTATATATTCTTTCATACTGATTGTCGCTGATTCGAAGCATTGCTATGGTAAAAGTTCATAAGTTAACGAGATTACTATTGTGCGAATATATGGCGACAAACGCTCTGGAAATTGCTACAAGCTCCAACTGCTTCTTTCTTTATTAGGTAAAATCTGCGAATGGGTTGATGTAGATATAATGAAGGGAGAGACAAGAGCACCGTCTTTTTTAGAAAAGTCCCCGAACGGAAAAATTCCGTTGCTAGAACTCGATGATGGTAGGGTGTTGTCAGAATCTAATGCGATCATGCACTATCTAGCATCTAATACCCCTTTGATCCCCTCTTCTCCCTATAGTTTTTCGCAGCTTTTGCAGTGGCAGTTTTTCGAACAATACAGTCACGAGCCTTATATCGCCGTTGCTCGTTACATCAATGTTTATTTAGGGCTACCCGAGGACAGGAAAGCGGAATACGAATCTAAACAAGCCGGGGGGTATCGTGCTCTGGCGGTTATGGAGCACCAACTCAATACGACACCGTTTTTACTTGGTGATGCTCTAACTCTTGCGGATATTTCGCTGTTTGCCTATACCCACGTTGCCCATGAGGGTGGTTTTGATCTTTCTGCCTACCCTGCCATTCGAAATTGGATAAGTTTAGTCAAAGATCAAAAGGGCTTCATTCCCATGAACGCGTAATGTGCGCTAAACGAAGTTATACGCTACAAATGCCTTCTATGTGACATGGGGCCTTGCCACTTATCTTGTAAGGCTCTTTGGGCCTCGTGAAGCCCCGAAATATCGCTTTGATCTAAGCGCAGCAATGCATAAGCGGTTGCCTCTAGCGTAGAGAGTGCGTTACTTAATGTCGTATGCCGAATAGCATAGTTAGACGCCGGTGCAGAATTGAAGTGAAACGCTCGCAACTTTGCTAGCCATGGATTCTGTTTAACTAAGCCAAATGCTTGTTTCCAACTACCATCTATAAGAATTAATTTGCTGAGTTTAGAACGTTCGTCGGCGCTTACATCTTCTATAGGTGTACTATGTTCACTCGGGTAAATTAACACTGAATGCTGAGGTAAGCAGTGTTTGGATAGGGATTGCATAGCGATGACATCATTAGCAGGTATGATCCGCGTTGATGGAATACACAATGAAACTAAGCGCGCCGTGTTCTTGGCATGAAGTGCTTCTTTTTCGTGTTGAATTATCACAATCTCTAACGATGTATCTACTGTGTTAATGTGAGAGCAAATACAGGTTTTTTGAGGATATCCACAGTGTTCACAATAAAGGCGCATAACTGAATTACTTTATTCTCTCTTGAACGTTTATCGCACTTATTAACTAAGTACCTCAATAGATAGGATAATATACAACATGCCACATGAAGCAGTACAATCTCGAGTAGAGAAAACGCTCTCTTTAGTGCCTGAGGGGCAGGTAATAAGTTACGCCTTGCTCGCCGACCTGTGTGGATTACCCGGTAGGGCAAGAATGATGGGAAAGTATTTAAGAGAAATAAATGCTGACTGCCACTGGCATCGCGTACTACGTGCTGACGGTAAAATTGCTTTTCCTGCTGGCTCTGAAAAAGCGGATGAGCAGAGAGAGCGATTAGCCGAGGAAGGTGTGGTCGTTAAAAACTACCGAGTGAATATGACGAAGTTTGGTTAGAAGCCAGATTTACACACTATACTAGTAGAGTTAGAGTACTGAACTTTCACTTTTTATATGAGAGCAGTTAGCAAATATATGGCGATTAATATAGTGCAGTGCATATAAGATGATAAAAAAGATTACTATTGATCAGTTAGTGCCAGGCATGTTTGTTCATCAAATTTTAGAGCAAAAAGGTGCGTTGACGGTAACGAGCCAAGGGCGCGTTACGTCTGGTGATGTGGTTAAAACGCTTAAAAAGAGAGGTGTGAAAACACTCGCCATTGATACAGATAAGGCGTTTAACGTTGAACAACCTAGTTCATCGGCCACTGTGGAAAAGCACCAAAACTCGCCTTCTGATCAGCCGGTAAAATCAAAAAAAATATCACTTGAAAATGAGCTGGTAAGAGCCGCAAAGCTTCACGAGCAAGGCAAGGAACTTCAAAAGTTGTTACTTGCCAATGTGCAAAAAGAGACGCCTTTTGATGCAAGTATTCCTAAAGCATTTTCAAACAAATTAGTTGAATCGGTAGATAGAAACCCCGACGCGCTGCTTTGCCTGACTAAAATTCGCGAGAAAGACGACTATTTATTAGAGCATTCTCTTAACGTTGCTATTTTACTCGCCAATTTTGGCAAGTATTTAGGAATGTCTGAAGAAGAGGTGCAAGATCTCTCCTATGCAGGCTTTCTACATGACTTGGGCAAAATCAAAATCCCAGATGAAATTCTTCATAAGCCAGGCCGCCTCACAGAGAGCGAAATGGAAATCATGAAAGGTCATGTAAAGCATGGGGTCGACTATTTAAAAAGTACGGAAATTGCACAGCCGCTGATTCAAGCGATTAGTGAGCATCATGAACGATTGGACGGGTTAGGTTACCCTGCTGGGACCAAAGGTGAGGATATTAGCCAAGCGGGTCGAATGCTTGCCATTGCCGATATGTACGATGCACTCACAGCAGACCGGGTGTATAAGGCCGGTATGCCTAGCCAAAAGGCATTCTCTATTTTGATGAGTGATGCGCCAACGCGGCTTGACCAGTCGCTCGTTCAACAGTTTATAAAGTGTCTGGGCGTTTATCCAGTGGGGAGCCTAGTTCTATTATCAAATGATAAATTAGCGATGGTGCTTGAACAGAGAGACTCCCCGTTTACGCCACTCGTGAAGGTTTTTTATTCGGTTCGCAGTAACCACTATCTAACGCCGAAAGATGTTGACCTATCATCGGATAAAACAATCAGTATCAACAAAGCCGTAATAGCGTCTGACTATAAGATTGATGTGAACGCATTTTTTGAGCGTTCAGTTTCAATAGGCTAAAACGTTACTTTTTAGCAACACAGTGTAGTATTTACACTGTGCACCAACGCATTTTTTCTTCTTTCTTCCAACGCTCATTTAGCTAACGTTCAGGTTTGATGCCCTACAATACTCTATACATGAAGTGCTGTAATGTCTTTGAGTGCTGACCTTTAGGAAAAGTTAAGCAGGATGCGAACTCGTGACGATCAGGTATTCGTTATTACTCACACAGAGAATATTTGCCAGTGGAACGCTAATTGCTATCACTGTAGTTGTTTTAGGCAAAATTAACACTGAGCTTATTGAGAGTGGCAATGGATAAGTGCAACTCTTCAGTATTAAGCTTTTAATTTAAAAAAGAGGACGCTATGAAAAAGACTCTTGCTGTAAGTTTGATTGCTGCATCATTAACGGTAGCAGGTTGCGCAACTGATCCGAATAATACGCAAAAAGGTGCCGCTATTGGTGCAGTAGTAGGCGCGTTGCTGGGTAAAGCGACAGGTGATAACGACAAAAGTCGTTATGCGTGGGGCGCTGCGGTAGGTGCAATCGCAGGTGGTGCGATAGGTAACTACATGGACAAACAGGAAGAAGAGCTTCGAAATGAGCTTTCTGATACTGGCGTTCAAGTTGTGCGAGAAGGCGATAATCTACGATTGATCATGCCGGGCGACATTACCTTTGCTACTGACAGTTCTAGCATCAGCCCTAACTTCAATCCGGTTCTTCAAGACGTTGCCAAAGTCGTAAACAACTACGAAAAAACCGTTCTTATGATTAAAGGCCATACGGATGACACAGGCTCTGAGCAGTATAATCAGTCTTTATCTGAGCGTCGTGCAGGAGCGGTTAAGAATTTACTTATTAACTATTCTGTTAACCCGACGCGCATCACAACGGTAGGTATGGGCGAATACGCACCTAAAGTACCTAACAATAGTGCAGCAAACCGCTCAATGAACCGTCGAGTAGAGATGGAAATTCAACCACTCACACAGTCTAATACCTAAAGGTAGTTAAGACCTAAAGAGAAACAAAGGCCCCGTGACGTCGGGGCTTTTTTATTGCATTGTTTTAATTTGATTAGCAACGCTATCTGCAAGCGCGTTGGGTATAGGGATAGTTAAATGGTATTGGGTTACTTTCCACTTCGCTCCCTCTTTTATTAAGACACCTGTGCCTCGTGTTTCTCCCAGGCTTTCATTATCGAGCAGTTCATCGAACCAGGCTACGTCGTTATTAGGGGAAAAATAGATATGCCTGTCTCGCGGGTGGTATGTCCATCCTCTGCCTTTATCAAAGTGAGGTTTGGCGTACGCCTTAAACGCTTCTTTGGTCCATACTTCAGATGCGTCGGTGCCAATGAAGATCGCACTGTCGTGATACAAACTGAAATACTCATCAAGGTCCGCCACTGACGCGTTGTGATGTAAGGCGTTGAGTGTCTGATTCACCGCGTCGCGGTCGTCGTTCGCAACGGCTGCCGTCGCTGCAGCAAGCATGACCAGACTTAACAATAGATATTTCATAGTGACTCCGTTTTTCTCTTAGGATTTCTTATTATGCTGCTGAACGCATTATTCGTATATTCGAAGCGAACAATTATAACTTTTTAGTGTAATGTTATAGCATAGGGTTAATAGTGTGGCTCTCGATGTTATCAATAGCTTAAAAGCCTTTGCGTTTTTAATCGACGTTATATTGGCAATAAACATCTCTTATCGAAGTAGTGGCTAAAATGTCTCCAAATATTCAACGAAACCGTATTCGAAGTATTGATATGATGCGTGGCTTAGTCATGCTCATTATGCTTATCGATCACGTGCGAGAGCGCTTTTTTCTGCATTTGCAGGTATCTGATCCTATGGATATCGATACCACGTCACCTTCTCTATTTTTCACACGGTTAGCCGCCCATTACTGTGCACCCACATTCGTGTTTTTGACGGGGCTGTCTGCATGGCTCTATGCCAATCCAATGGACTCAGCGAATAAAGCCAAGCCGACACGCAATGTCAGAGAGTTCTTAATTAAGCGTGGATTGTTTATTTTGTTCTTGGAGGTCACCTTTATTACGTTTAGCTGGGGGGCGAGTTTCCAAACGCTTTATCTTCAGGTGATGTGGGCCATAGGTATCAGTATGATTGCTCTGGCAATATTAAGTTATCTTCCAAGAACTCTGTTGCTCATTTTAGGCCTCTTAATTGTCTTTGGACATAATGCACTAACGTCAATTAGCTATGTTCCACATGAAACAGGCTATACGCTTTGGACAATGCTGCACGATAGAGGATATATACTTCAGTCAGCCGCCCTAAACATTAAAGTGAGTTATCCCGTGCTTCCTTGGATAGGGGTAATACTGCTCGGTTATGCATGTGGGCCCCTTTACAGTCAACAGCTTGATAAAGCGCGACGCGGTTGGTGGTTACTTGGTTTATTTACTGTGTCGCTCAGCCTATTTTTCCTACTTCGCGGTTTAAATATTTACGGTGAGACCTTGCCTTGGGAGCTACAACAAAGTGCCATCACTACGTTGATGTCATTACTTAATTTAACCAAATACCCCCCGTCTTTAGCATTTTTGCTCTTTACGCTGGCCGGCATGTTTCTATTGTTGTTTGCTTTCGAACGCGTTAAGGAAACGCAGTTTGCGTTTCTTGACACCTTTGGCTCGGTTCCGATGTTTTTCTACATCCTGCATTTGTACGTATTGCTGGTGATGTACGGCATTGCATTCGTTATCTGGGGCGCAAATAAAGGAAAGTACGTGGGCGTAGACCACATTTATCAAATTTGGCTAATAGCTGCAGGTCTTAGTATAGTGCTTTATTTCCCTGTTAAATGGTTTAGCGCCTACAAATCCAAACACCACTCACCTTGGCTTAAATATTTATAAAACAGCCCTTTGCGTCTATGGAGGGTTCTACCATCATTAAGATGGATAGCAAAGTGTGCTATTGGGAGCGAAAGGCACTTAACTGAAAGTTTTAATTAAGAGTTTAGATGAAAGTCGGTTTACGACTTACCAGCTTTGCTTCATCCTTCATGTTTTACCGTAGATTCCCGAACAATTAAGGATGGTTCGAAATACTGCTGAACGTTATTACTCTGACCATATACTTTATTAAGTATATACTTGGCTGACATTTCAGCCATTTCCGCAATGGGGTTAATGACTGTGGTAAGACGAGGAAAAACATGGTGGGCAAATACCACGTCATCGAAACCGACAATAGATAAGTCTTGGGGAAGGCTCATGCCTAAATCTCTCGCGCAGCTTATCGCACCCGATGCCATCCAGTCGTTGGCACACACTAAAGCCGTGAAGGGCACATCGCGCGCCATCAGCTCTAACAGGCCAATCTTACCGTCATCTTCAGAATAGTCGCCGTTAAAAATTAACTGTGGGTTTATGGGCAACCCTGCTTCCGACAAGGCGCGCTTGTGCCCTTCCAGGCGCAACATCGCGTCACTCTTGCCAGCAGGTCCAGAGATATATGCAATATCTTTATGGCCTAACTCGAGTAAATGGCGGGTAGCCAGATATCCACCCTTTTCATTATCGAGACTAGTGCATGCCTCAGCTAACCCTTCCACCCGTCTGTTAACCAAAGCAACGGGAAGTTTCGACTGATTTAACTCCAATAAATACTCATCAGGCAATGCTTCTGCATGCATGATGAGTGCATCACAGTTACGACTAATGAGAAACTCTACCGCGTCTTTCTCTGTTTCTAGGCAATTTCGTCCTACCGAAATAATGACATGTTTATCTGCGGCACGCAGCGTTGACTCTACAGCTTGCATTAGGTCGCCAAAAAACGGAGCGTTAAGTTCAGGTACAAGTACCCCAACGCTGTCGGTGCGGTTATTTGCCAATGAACGAGCGACAGAATTTGGGCGGTAATTTAGCTCTTTAACCGCCTTCTCTACGCGTTCTTTCAGTACTTTGTTTACCGAAGCCTTACCATTTAATACGCGGGATACCGTAGATAAAGAAACACCTGCACGTTCGGCAACTTGATAAATGGTGGGCACGTGATAAGACCTCGTTCTCTGAAACAATCACTCTAATTGATTGTATTATGCCGATATCGGCGGTTGTTCGCTACGTCGAGAGAGTAAAGCTTGTGTAACTTCTTTTTGTTTTTCGTCATTTAATGGGTATAGACAAATTAACGCTGCGCCTGCAAAGCCAAATAGAGCTGGTATCCAACTCATTAAAGACTTCATGCCCGGAAGCGTTTGATTAATTGTATTGATATCAAGACCGTTATAGCCATAGCTTCCTAATACCAATAAGACGAGCGCCCCTGCAAAACCTCCCCCTGTTTTTTGAACAAAAGAGCCTGCAGAGTAGACGAGTCCGGTGGCTCTTCGACCTGTCTTATATTCGCTGTAGTCTGCTGAGTCTCCTAGCATAGAGAAAAATAATGTAGGTAATATGGCTGCAAAAAACTCTGCACTGCAACCTAGAATGAATATGGCGCTCACGCTTTTCTGAGGAACAAAATAAATGCCAGAGGTCAATACACTACTTGCTAACAGCGCGATAATAAAAAGCTTCTTTCGTCCAAAAACAGCGGCTAATTTAGACGTTGCTAATGCACCGAAAATCGACACCACCAGCAGTGAAATGAAAAAGTAGCCTGTGAGCAGCTCATTGCCCATGTAATATTTGAAATAGTAGGCAATAACGCCATATTTGATGCCGTTAAACATCATGGTTAGAAAACCCATTCCTAACAGAATTAGCCAGGGTTTATTGGAAAGCAGGTCGATAATATCCTGCTGAGAACGGGTGTTTTCGGCTTCCGGTCGGCGAGTTAACCGTTTAACTGCAATAGTAGTAAGCGCTATAACAGTAATGAAGATTGCCCCAGTTAATACGTCTCGATAATAAAAGAAGGCGGTTATTGCTGAAAGAGGAACTAGAATTAACGGTAACTGCTTTCCCAAGTCGATGAGTTCAGATGTTAGTGAACGAGGAGCGGGCGCTACTTGGGAACCTGTCTCTGTTTTTGGAGAGTCCAGTTTAGTGTCTTGAGGCTTTGAAACCTGCTGCAACGTTACGCGCTCTTTCGTGGTAAAAACTGTTACACACATTAATATGACAAGCAACGTGGCAAACAACCACATGGTATATTGATACCCTACAGCAGTGTTCCCTTGGCCTAGCATGTCCACCAGCATAGGCAAACAACCCATAACAAGCAGTCCACCAAAGAATGCCCCGGCAAAACGAAAGCCAGACAAACTTGTACGCTCTCTATCATCACTGGTCATCACGCCCATTAGCGCTGAGTACGGTACATTATTAACCGTATACGCTAAGGTTAGTCCGATGTAGGTCAGGTAAGCGTAAATGAGTTTGCCTGAATACGAGAGATCAGGTGTGGTAAAGCAAAGGACCATGAAAAGGCCAAGAAAAGGAGTAGAACCTAATATCCAAGGGCGAAACTTTCCCATCTTAGTTTGGGTTCTGTCAGCAATCATTCCCATGATAATATCGGTCACACCGTCAGAAAGACGAACGACAAGAAATAGCATCGCAGCTGCAGCGGCTGTAATACCGAACGTATCGGTATAAAATACCGCCAAATATGCAAGTGCGCCCCGCCAAACTAAATTGGCCGCAGCGTCGCCCATGCCATAACCTACTTTTTCTTTTAATGTCAGCTTATGGTTCATTGCTATTTCCACTGTTGTTATGTTCGACTTGCTATGAGCGCTTTATAAGCATTGGCGCTAAGTTTAAGCGTACGCTTTTGCGTTTCAAAATCCACATAAACTAGCCCAAATCGCTTTTCGTAACCTTCCGCCCACTCGAAGTTATCAAGCAGGCTCCATGCGAAGTAACCACTCACTTCTACTCCATCAATCACTGCGTTGTGTACCATGTTTAAATGGGCATTGTAGTAATCAACCCGATCCACATCATTAACAAGACCATCTTTGAGTTCGTCTGCCATTGCAGCACCATTTTCAGTTATAAAAATGGGAGGAAGCGTATATCGTTCGTTTAATGAAGTAAGTAAATCATAAAGCGCTTTTGGATAGATTTCCCAACCAATATCGGTCAATGGACCTTGATGAGGCTGCTCGAAATACAATGCGCCTTTCTCTTTGGGCGCAGAGTAGTGTAATCGCGTGTAGAAATTTACCCCTAAGAAATCGATAGGCTGACAGATTGTCTCCATATCACCAGCTTCAACTGGTGGTCTATCCGCTTCGTCTATATCAAATAACACTTCGGGGTAGCTTCCCTCCATTACAGGCTGCATATACCATTGGTTGATATAGTCATCTGCTTTGCGGGTGGCTAATAGGTCTTCAGTCTTTTGTGTGGCGGGGTAGCATGGCGTAAAATTCAATACTATGCCAGCTTCACTATTTGGGACATTTTTTCTAAGCATCTTCATCCCAAGGCCGTGTGCTAGCAAAATGTGATGTGCCGCAGTTCTTCCGTATTTTCTACCTATTCTGCCAGGGGCGTGTACGCCTATTTCATACCCTAAATAAGCACTGCAAAAAGGTTCATTGAATGTTGCATAGGAAAAAACGGACTCGCCTAACGCCTGCGTTATTTTGTCAACATAGTCTTCAAATGCAAAAGCGGTTTGTCGGTAAAGCCACCCACCCTTATCTTCCAGGTGCTGCGGGAGATCCCAGTGATAAAGGGTAACAAATGGCTTAATGCCTTTTTCATTTAACGCATCAACTAGCGTTTTATAAAAGGCAACGCCTTTTGGGTTTAGCTCACCTTCTTGAGTGATAACGCGCGGCCAAGAAATAGAGAAACGGTAAGCATCTACATTTAAGTCTAACAAAATGTTGAAATCTTCTCTCCAGCGAGCAATATGATCACAGGCGACATCGCCATTGGAGTGATCAGCGATGGCTGAAGGCCGTTCACAAAATCTATCCCAAATACATTCGAGACGGTTATCGACATCCCCTTCTATCTGAAAACTTGACGTGGCAGTTCCATAAAGAAACGAATTTTTGAGTAAGGGACTGCCTGCGGGAAGCGAAATGCTGTTCATATGTCGATAACCTTTTTCTTACTGCGCAAATTCTAAGAGGATGCTGGCAGTACAATTAATCTAAAATAGTGAATCGGTTTATAGCACAAATAAAAATCAATTAGAAAGCGCTTTCTTATTTTTGTTTCATTTTTACGTTAATAAAACTGAAATTTTGATAGTTTGTTTGGGATTTTTATCGCCATTTCATAGAGTTTTTATTTTTTTTGTAAAGTGTTGATATTTATTTGTTTAAATTATTTTTAAAGAGGCTTGCAATATCTCGGGCTAGATACTCCCTGTGAATTAATTGTAAAAAATGTGTTGATCTTAAACTTCTGTTGAATTAATGTTCGGAAAGCGCTTTCTTGTGCATGGGTGTTATCGTTTCTCTTCGAGAAAGCCCTTTCTGGTAGCGCGTAAGGTTCACAACACATATAAAAGCCACTATTAAAGAGAGAAAGACCGTGACACAAACAACACCAATTAAAAGCAAGATCGCAGCAAGTTTGTCATTGATATTCGGCACCGCTTTGAGTAGCGGCGTGATGTCACCTGCGACGGCGCAAGAAACAGAAAAAAACATAGAAGTTATTCAGGTATCAGGCATACGAAGTAGTGTTCAGAAGTCGATGGGAATAAAACGCGACTCCGCCGGTATTGTCGATGCTATTTCGGCGGAAGATATTGGTAAATTCCCAGATACTAACTTAGCGGAATCGCTCCAGCGTATAACGGGTATTTCTATTAACCGAAACAATGGTGAAGGTAATCAGGTAACCGCTCGCGGTTTCGGTCCAGACTACAATATGGTTACCCTAAATGGGCGTACTATGCCGGGTTCCGCATTACCTGGTGGTGGCGGTGTCGCGAACTCTAGAGCTTATGACTTTTCTGACTTAGCTTCTGAAAGTGTAAGAACTGTAGAAGTCTACAAGACGGGCAGAGCAAGTATCGCAACAGGCGGGATTGGTGCTTCAATTAATATCAAAACAGCTAGACCCTTCGATTCAGCAGACAACGGTTTTACTGCAAGCGTAGGTGCTAAGGCACTGCATGATACGACTAACCGCGTTGGTGATGACGTCACGCCAGAAGTCTCGGGCTTTATCAATTACCTCAATGACGACAATACTTTTGGTGTGACGTTTACCGGCTCATTCCAACAGCGTGACAGTGCTGCGCAAGGGGCATTTGTAAATCAGTGGAGAGTCAACTCATTTGACGGCACGGTACCGCAATCTCCTGATCCTGCTAATTCAAACAGTGGCGAGCCTGTAGTTTTGAACAACGCCCCTGCTATTGGGCAGCTTTTCGGCATTCCATCTGATTTACGTTACTACATGGCAGACCGCGAGCGTGATAGAACCAATGCACAGCTAACAATCCAGTTTGCCCCGTCGGATAAGATGACGGCCACGCTAGATTACACGTATTCAAGGCAGGATCTATTTGAAGCGCGCGCTGAACAGTCAATTTGGATGGATGACAGATACTTTGCGGAACTGACCTTTGACGATGAAGCAGTAAGGACACCGGTATTAATCACTCAAGAACGCAGAGATTTACTGCCTCGCGACCTAGGCTTGGCACTCCAGGAGCTAAACCAAGTTAACGAAAATAAGTCTATTGGTTTAAACCTCGAGTATTTAGTAAATGATGATCTTACCCTGTTTTTTGACCTTCATAATTCGTCAGCTGAAGGTCGGCCAGATGCGCCTTATGGAACATGGACAAACTTAGGATTAGGCGCAAACGTGGTCAAAGGACAAGGCGTCGATTTCAGAGGCGATTTCCCGATTATGTTTGTCGATTTTGACGATGCTGCTCGAGACAACCTAAACGGTAATGGTGTACTTGACCAAGATGATGTAGGTACATCGATACTAGACATGAATTTCTCATCGCAAGATACCGAGATTACCCAAGCTCGTCTTGATGGGTCTTACGTCATGGATACCGGAAGCATTAACTTTGGTATAGAGTCGCGCTCTATGGAAAGTACGTCACTTCAATCACTAACGCGCCACACAATGGGAAATTGGGGTATTGAAAATCCCGGTGAACTTCCTGCGGGCTCTTTAACTCCGCTCGATTTAGTAAACGAATTTGATGATTTTAACACCGGCGGTATGTTCTCACAGGGCTTCACCGGGAGTGTTGCAGAAATTGGTGCATTTGCAGCCCAAGAATATGGATTTGACTTAGTGGCTAACAATCCATTCGCGACCAACCGCACTATTGAAGAAGACATAACCGCAGTTTACTTTGAGCTAGACTTGTCAGGTGAGTTGAACGGCATGGAATATAACCTGCTTACTGGCGTTCGCTATGAAAATACTGATGTTACTTCTATTGCAAACATAAGCTTACCGAGCGGTATTGCGTGGGAAGGTAATAATGATTTTAACGTGCGCTTTGGTAGTGAAATGGAAGATGTTGCCGTTAAAACAAGTTACGACCATGTATTACCAGCATTAGATTTTGATATAGAAATTGTGGAAAACATGATCGCTCGTTTTTCTTATAGCAAGACTATCGCGCGCCCAACTTATGAAAGGCTGAGCGCCGCTTCAACAGTCTCGCCACAGAGTTTCCCTACCCTTATTGGAAGTGGCACAACGGCTACGGCTAGTTCGGGTAATCCAACGCTTGTTCCACTTGAATCCGATAATCTAGATCTGTCGTTTGAGTACTATTTCGAAGAAACCAGTTATGTGTCGATTGGTTTCTACGACAAGCGAGTTAAGAATTTTGTTGGTGATGAACAGGTAGAGGAAAACGTATTTGGATTGCGTGATGTAACCAACGGACCACGGGCACAAGAAGCCTTGGCCGAACTGGAAGCTCGTGGTATTCCAGTAAGCGACACATCTTTATTCAACATGGTTGCCGCGCTAGAAAACGGTATTGACTATGACTCACTAACGGATGACCAGTTTGAGCAGCAATTCGATATATTGCCAAACAGCGATGATCCGCTTCTTACCTTCGTCAACGCTAAACCGGTTAACAATAAAGCGGCGAATATTTATGGTTTTGAGTTCGCGGCACAGCACTTCTTTGGTGACAGTGGCTTTGGTGTACAGGCAAACTATACAACGGTTACTGGAGATATCGGTTTTGACAATGAAGCTAACCCGTTAATTACACAATTTGCTCTAGTAGGTTTAAGTGATACTGCTAATCTTGTATTCATGTACGAGAAAGACGCTTTGCAAGCTCGTATTGCATACAACTGGCGCGACAAGTTTTTAGACACAACTTCTCAGTACATCAATGAGCCGGGTTATACCGAAGCGTATTCACAGATAGATTTAAGTATCTCCTATGATGTTACCGAAGATTTAACGGTAGCCTTTGAAGGGATCAACATCACTGAAGAAAATATTCGCAGACATGGGCGTACCAGCGCAATGCTTTGGAACTTAGATGAATATGGCGCTAGATATGCGCTAAGCGCCAGATATACATTTTAAATATTGGGGTGTGTTTACCCGCTAAAGTGCTTAGGGTTGCGCTTTAGCGGGTTTTTTTGTCATAGTGCTGTTTAAATAGTAAACACAAGCTTCAACACGTCAGAGAAACAGTGCTTTTCAATGTAGCGTGGTTATCGTCTTATGAATAATTCACAAAACCAATGCGGTCTACATCGGGTCGTCATTGTTGGAGGTGGGACAGCAGGATGGCTTGCGGCTGGCGTTTTTGGGGCAAAACTTAGCACAAAACATTCAGTTACCCTTGTTGAATCTCCTACTGTCTCATCCATCGGCGTTGGTGAAGGTTCATGGCCGTCACTTCGCGATACCCTTCTGGATATTGGCATTAGTGAATCTGAGTTTTTAACTTTATGCCAAGGCGCTTTTAAACAAGGTTCTAGCTTTGTGAATTGGCGTAAAAATGCGCACAGCTATTACCATCCATTTACTGTTCCTGCTGCCTACAACGAACTCGACATCCATGCTTGCTGGAAGGCACTAGCGCCAAACACGCCATACCAAGATGCATTCTCGTTACAGGCCGCAATGTGTGTAGCAGGCAAGGCGCCGAAACAAATAGCTACCCCAGACTATGCCCACGTGCTCAATTACGGTTATCACTTTGACGCTACAAAGCTTGCCGATTTGCTGAAACAACATTGCGTAGACAAGCTAAATGTTGATTATGTGAGCGGGCATATTGGGTCTATTAAATCGTCTTCAGATGGTTATATTGAAAAATTGATAACTGAGTGCGGCAAAGAAATCGTTGGCGATCTGTTTATTGATTGTTCAGGGAGCAGCGGCTTACTTATAGATAAACATTTTAATGTGCCATGGATACCGGTTAAGCGCACAATGCTTAACGATCGCGCCGTTGCGCTTCAAGTGCCTTATTCTGATACCGATACAGAAATAAAGAGTACCACGGTAGCTACTGCACAAACCTGTGGGTGGACGTGGGATATTGCGTTGCAGCACCGCCGAGGTGTAGGCCTGGTTTACTGTTCTCAATTCACAAATGAAGAGCAAGCAAAGCAGGTGCTGATTGACTACGTTCGTGAACGCTACCCTAGTGCACAAGATGCAGAGCTTTCTTTTCGTACACTCTCCTTTGAACCTGGCTATAGATCACAGTTTTGGGTAAAAAACTGTTTAAGCTTAGGTATGTCTTCGGGGTTTGTTGAACCGCTTGAAGCATCAGCCATTGCCATGGTCGAGCTTGGCTTGCGTATGCTCTGCGAGGCGTTTCCGCACAATAAAAAGCACATGGAAATAGTTAGTAAGCGCTACAACTCGCGCTTTGCATATCGCTGGCAGCGCGTTATCGACTTTCTAAAACTACATTATGTTTTGAGCGATAGAGAAGAGCCGTATTGGATAGCGCAAAGAGATAAGGCGTCCATACCCGACTCACTCGCTGAATTGCTTGAACTGTGGAAGTATCAAAGCCCTTCACGCTTAGATCTTATCGAGAACGAAGAGATTTTTCCCTCTGCTAGCTACCAGTATGTACTGTACGGCATGGGCTATTCTACGTCTGCGCCCCTATTACGGCTAAGCGAAGCGAATAAGCTTAAAGCTCTACATATTCGCGAAACCTTACAACAAACTAAAAACGCTTATCTGCAGGGATTGCCTTCTAACAGAGTTTTGCTCAATGATATTGCAAAGCGCTACAGCAACGAAAAACAACACGTGCCCTCGCTTGCTCAACGTGAAAAGAACGAACACGCTTCAGCTTCGAGTTGCAATGACGTAAAAAATACTTCAGATAAAAAGGACACCTCTTATGACCGTATCGGGTTTAGATAGCAGTAAAAATCAAACGCCCGTTAAGAACGTAGTCATTGCGGGTGGCGGTACTGCGGGATGGATGGCGGCCACAGCGCTGTCACGGCTTTTGGGTAAGTCAATAAACGTTACGTTAGTCGAGTCGAAAGATATTGGTATTGTAGGTGTGGGCGAGGCGACTATTCCGCCTATTAGAACATTTCACAAGTTGCTTGGCATCGACGAAAAAGCATTTATGCGTGCCACACAAGCCACGTTCAAACTGGGTATTGAGTTTGAAAATTGGCGTGAACAAGGTCACAGCTATATTCATTCTTTTGGTATAACCGGAAGAGAGTGTTGGGCTGGCGAGTTTCACCATTTTTGGCTGAGGGCTAAAGAATACGGATTTGGTGGTGAATTTGGTGATTATTGCCCGGAACTTATTGCCGCTAAACAGAGCAAGTTCGCCACATCAGAAGCCATGCCGCTTAACTTTGCCTATCATTTTGATGCTTTTGCCTACGGTCGATTTTTAAAGTCTCTAGCGTGTGAAGTTGGGGTTACGCACAAGGAAGGAGACATAGAAAAGGTCACTGTATGCCCACAAGCAGGCAACATCCAGTCCCTTCAATTAGCAAGCGGAGAAGTGATAAACGGTGACTTCTTTATAGACTGTACGGGCTTTAAAGGGCTGCTTATTGAACAGGCGCTTCACACCGGTTACTACGATTGGCGACACTATCTTTTTTGCGATAGTGCGGTAGCTATGCAAACTGAGCTTACAGCCCCACCTGTGCCATACACCAAAAGCGTGGCCCATAAGGCGGGGTGGCGCTGGCAGATACCACTTCAAGAGCGAATGGGTAATGGATTGGTATTTTGTAGCCGCTTTATGAGCGATGAAGACGCCATAGATACACTTAAAGCTCAGGTGACAGGCGCGCCCATTAATGAGCCTAGAGTGATTCGTTTTACGCCTGGTAAACGCAGGCGTGGTTGGAATAAAAACTGCGTGGCGCTAGGGCTATCCAGTGGCTTTATTGAGCCTTTAGAGTCGACCAGTATCCATCTAATCATGACTGGCCTTATACGCTTAATGCGCCTATTCCCTTTCGATGGCATCACCCAAAGCGCAATCGACGAATACAATAATAAGTTTGATAGCGAAATGTCGGCCATACTCGATTTTATTGTGATGCATTACAAGGTGACACAGCGAGAGGACAGCCCCTTTTGGCAGCAATGCCAACGCATGGAGATTCCGCCGTCACTTAAACATAAATTGGCTTTATTTGCCGAAACTGGACGCGTGTTTTTGGATGACGGTGATATTTTTCGTGTTGATTCCTGGACTCAAGTATTAATGGGCCAGGGCATGACACCAAGCCAGTACCATCGTGTTGCCGATGAAATGAGTGAGCAGTCTTTAAAGCAGTTTATGGCAGGATTAAAGCAGCAGGTGGATAATCACGTAGCTAAACTTCCCTCGCACGAGGCCTTTTTAACACAGTATTTGAATTGAATTATTAGAAGCGTTAGATGTTGGCGGCAGGTCGCGCGTTAACGATGAACCAAGCAGATTCTAACTAAAGAGTTACTAAACACACTGCATCAGCACCATACCCAGCTAGAAGCCTGGGTTTAGTGCTATCTAAATTGGGAAAAACGCATACAAAGTACTGAAATAGATAATCCATTTTGTAGTTTACGGTAGTTTGTTACTGTAAATGATTGCTTCTTTGCAGTTAAACGGTAGAATTGTACCGAAATTCTGCTAATATTTAGTACTTAACGGTAATAAACTACTGGATAAATGATGCAAACAGTCACACTGCAATTATTTAATCAAGGTCAATGGTGGGATGCTGCTACTTTGTGTTTCTCTGATGAGCGGATCAATGCAAGTTGTTCGCTGTACTATGAGCATGAATATATTGTTAAGGTCGCAAGCTATGAGGTCAAAGATTGCTGGGCATGCTCCGTCAATGCACCTATCAGCATTGTTCCTAAAGACTACCCTCATTGGCCAGCTCTATTAGATGATATTTTGCCGGTGGGTAAGTCTCGAGATTGGTGGCTCAGTTATCTTAATGTCAGTCGCTCAGACGAGTTTCAGCAAAATTACGCACTGCTGACTAATGCTTGTATGTCGCCCGTTGGTAACTTAAGAATAAAAGAAGCCGTACCGACAGATGCTAATATCGACTCTCGCCGTTTTCCAATTGAGAACGTGATTTCATTGCAATATGACTTTTTAGAGTATGCTAATGAACAAGGCGCCGCAGTAGGAGGGGCGACAGGAGCTGGTGGTGTTGCCCCAAAACTGCTACTCATGCTTGAAGACGATAATGTTTTCATTGATGGGGACTTTGCAGGTAAGCCGTTGACCGCCACACCTTATTTAACCAAGTTTGCTAGAAATAGACGCTCAGCACGAGATAACAACATCTTAAAAGCTGAGGGCGTTTTTTATAAGGCTCTTTCGGAGATCCTGAAAGGTACCAATGTTTCCACCATCGATGTTGAAAAGTTAAAAACATTAGAAGATAAACAAAGTGGCCAAGCTAGTTTATGGCTACCTCGCTTTGACGTCCGCATAGAAAGTGGTGTGGCTAGTCGTATTGGGTTGGAAAGTATTTATTCAATCATTAATGCCGAACCTGGCAGCTATCAAGATCATTTTGATGTGATGGAGACGGTGTGGCGAAGAATAAAGTCTGCAACTCAAATGACGAAAAACGAATTTGCTAAGCAATATGTTGTGAGAGATTTTCTAAATATTGTCTTCGGTAACTCAGACAATCACGGCCGCAACATTTCATTTTTAAAATTTGACGGCGATATTTGTTTTGCACCTATCTATGATTTTGCTCCTATGAAAGCCGATGAAGAAGGCATAACCCGTTTATTTAAGTGGGGGCGAAGTTGCGAAGTAGGTGGGCACGTTAATTTTTTAATCATTGCAGAGCAGCTTTCAGATTTTTGTGAGCCTGATGAAATGATTTTATTTTTGCGGCAACTGGCAGAAAAACTAATCGACCTGCCTGAGAGGTTGAAAAGATTACATTGCCCAGATGAGATATTAAATTTTCCGGCGATTGGTTTTAGTAACACTAAAACTAAGTTAGTGGCAATGGGAGTCTATGATGGTTAGGTTGACGGGCGAACGACGAAAAGAAATTTTAGCTCAGCTTGAAAGTGATCTTGCGAACAATGTTATCGGCATAGGCGATCTAGTAAAGCAGGTTCGTACCCAACTTTATGGCATGACCCAAACACAGTACGCGAAATTTATTAAGGTGTCTGATAAAACATTGCGCGATATCGAGAAAGGGAATACCGATCCTCGCGTCTCGGTACTAAATAAAATTTTAGCGCCTGGTGGTTTTCAACTTTCTGTTCGATCAGTTCGCCGCGATATATAAAATTATCTTTGAGGTGCATCAACTCATGGGGTTTCATAAAAAATAAAAAAGCCCAGCATGGCTGGGCTTTAGCGGAGGCTTTTGGACTCCAACGGATATTACTCAATATTCTGAATTTGCTCATTGAGTAGCGGCCTAGACTCTAACAAACTCAATAAGTTATCGAAAAGAAACCGCTCAAAAATGCCTGTTTGCCCACCAAACTGCCCACCACTTGCCTATGGCTTTTACTAAATCTTAGTGGTTAGCAATGGAAAAACAGTGCCGTTTTTATGCTGCTGTTAGAGCTAAAACATAGCAGTTTTGAAGGGCTTTATCGAGTAATTTTTTCAACATTTCACTTTATAATGGATACAATGATATCCACTTTCTGTTTTATTTTGCTATTATAGATATAACTGTATCTATTTGGTCTTTGCGGATGAAATTTACCTTACTTGATGATACCGATGTAAGCCAAGCCTATGCGGCTTATTTACGTGAGTTACGAAAGCAGGCAAAGCTGTCGCGCGCTGCATTGGCTGAGCGAAGCTGTGTACCTGCGGCCACCATTAAGAAATTTGAGCTGACCGGGCAAATTTCATTTCGCCAATTGCTGTTGCTATGGCAGACCCTTGATTCGCTAGAGAGGCTCTATCAGCTCACACAACCTAGCAAAGAACGTGCTGCTATACCCACGAGTATTGATGAGGTGCTAAAAGATGAGTTTTAAACCGATTCAGAAGCTTAATGTTACTCGTACGCTAAGCTCAGGTGAGCAGATATCTGTTGGAGTCTTGGCGCAGAATCGGCAAGGCGTTTTTTTTCAGTATACTGACGACTATTTGCAGCAGTTTGGCAATTTATCACCGTTTACCTTGCAAGCGAATACGCTAGTTCAAGCCGCACCTAAAGCGCCGCACCAAGGTGTACATGGCGTATTTGGAGATTGTTTGCCCGATGGCTGGGGCATGTTGTTACAAGATCGTATTTTCCGGCAAAAGGGCATCCTACCTAATCAATTAACGGCGATGGATAGACTGGCCTTTGTCGGTGATAAAGGCATGGGAGCGCTGTCTTTTTCTCCGGTGTCTGAGTTTTCAGCCACGACATACGCGGACATTGATTTAGCAACCTTGGGCTTAGAAGCACAAACGCTGTTCGATGCTTCAATGTCAGATTTGATGGATAGCAACCACGATGAGTTAGATGGGCATACGCAACAGGTATTGGCTGCATTAGTCGCCGGAGGTAGTTCGGGTGGGGCCAGACCTAAGGCACAAATTTATATGCCTGCTGGGGAAATAAAGCATTGTCGAACCTTCGCTCTGCTTGGAGATGAGGCTTGGCTGGTGAAGTTTACCTCTAAAAATCTCGCACTTGGCCATGAAGAAGGTTTGTGTGAGGCGGTTTATTTACAAATGGCAGAAGTTGCTAAGTGTCAACCGCCGCAATGGCAACTCATTGAAGCACCACCTACAAGCGGTGCGTCTGCTTGGTTGGCGCTTAAGCGTTTTGATTATGTCACTGAACAGGCCGACTTAGGCAGAAAGCGCAGTGCAGGTCGATTGCATATGCACAGCGCTTGCGGGCTGCTGGATGCAGACTTTCGAACGCCAAGTTTAGATTATATTGACTTGATCAAAGCCAGCCGTCAGTTGTGTAAATCCCCCGCTGCTGGGCAGCTGCAATTTCGCCGTGCCGTTTTTAACCTGCTGTCGTCTAATCAAGACGACCACAGTAAAAACTGGGCGTTTTTGCAAGCGGATGACGGTCAATGGAACCCTGCACCTTTTTACGATGTTACCTACAGCCCGCATCCATTCAACGAACACGCCACTGCTTTCGGTGGTTATGGCAAAGCGCCATCGCTTAAGGTGATGCAAAAACTTGCTACTAGTGCTGGCTTTGCGAATTGGAATGATGCAAAGCAAGTTTTTGAAGAAGTCGCAGAAGCCATCAGCCAATTTACGTATCTTGCCAAGCAACAAGGGATCAGTAAAACAACAGTGTCTGCGATTGCTAAGACATTGGATCAGCGTAAACAAGAAAATGCAGCGCTTTTTCTATAACAATAAGAAGGGACAGTAATGAAGCTCGGCCGAAACGATCCTTGCCATTGTGGCAGTGGTAAAAAATTTAAACGTTGTTGTATGAGCAGCGTTTCCAAGCAACATGCCCAAGTTTTCGATGATGTTGAAGCTATGCTGGCCATGAACCCAAATTTGAGTCTTGATGAACTCAATGCCGCTTTGCAGCACAAAGTGCAAGATCGCAATAATCAACCTCATCCCGATTTTTGTGGCGTAACGCCAACACAAATGGCCAATTGGCTTTATGCGCCTTTTGAAGAATTAAAGTGGGTGACAATTTGCACTCCCGACTCTCTTTCTGCCAGCCCAGTGATGCGCTATTTAGCCCTCATTCTTGATGAAGCTATGGCGCAAGAAGGCTCCTTCAAAGCCACAAGTAAAGGCAACTTACCCGCTAAGTTAGTCAAACAGGCCAGTGAGTTGTTGCCTGAGTTTGCCGTTGCTCAATTCGAACGTGATATAAGCATTAGCGAGTTTGCGGGTAGCAACGAAGACAAATTCAATGCCTTGCACTACACCAGAGTGCTAGCCGAAATTAGCGGCATTATTTACCGGCGAAGCGGTCGTTATCATGTTAAAAAGTCAGCAAAAAAGCAGTATCAAGCGCTAGGCATACAGGCCTTTTTCAAACCTATGTTAGAGGTCGCCATCAGCAAATATAACTGGAGCTATTTGGACGGTTTTGAATACGATGTCGACTTGCGCACTTTTTGGCTGTTTATGCTGTGGCGTATTCAAAACCACAACAGTGTGGATCAGCTTGTGAAAGAGGTGATGACAGCTTTCCCTGATCTATTGCTGGTATTCCCTACGGATGATTACTTCTCGCCAGAAAGAAACTTAAGTATGCTCATCGAATCACGATTTATTGAGCGATTTTTGCAGTTTTGGGGATTTGTAACGATTGACCCAAGACGTTATATAAACGCTGAACAAGTCGCTAGAGTGATTCAGGTACAGCCTTTGTTAAAACAAACTTTTCAATTCACCATAAATAGATAGCAAGGTCATCGTGAGCGAATATCAATACTATAAATTTGAGCGTCTGGATGGGTATTTAGATGCTAAAGCACGTCAAGCACTCAGAGCCATTTCAAGCCGTGCCGAGATCAGCGCTACGGCCTTTCAGGTGTATTACACCTACAGTGATCTAAAGGCCGAGCCTTTTGAGCTGATGTTAAAATACTTTGATATCGGTTTTTACTATGCCGATTGGGGCTCAATCGATGTATACATCAAGCTACCAGCAGGAACGCTTCCAGATGCGTTACTTGGCTTTTCAAGTGATGGACTTCATGTTCACGAAAACGATGAGTGGCAGTTGCTGATTTTTTCCCTTGATGAGTATGATGAGTATTTTGACGATGAGCATGCTGACGACTTTTTCCAGCATTTAGCCGCTTTACGCGGCGGGTTAATGCAAGGGGATTGGCGCCTTGTGTACTTTATGTGGCTCAAAGCGTTTGATTTTAATGATGGCGTTGAGCGAGTGCCGTTAATTCAATTCGATTTTGAGCACCTCAGTGAAGAGGAGCAGGCGTTTGCAGCGCTGTATGATATTCCCTTAGCATTGGTTAAGGCACTCGCCATGGTGCTGAAGGAGCAACCCAGTCACCTAGCCAAACAAACCCAATTTCAATTTGATGAATGGATCCATAATCTCTCGCAAGCAGAGAAAGACACGCTATTACGCACGTTGTTTGAGCAAGGCCAGCTAACCCGTCACCAAGCCTTAGCGCTGACGCGAAAAGAACCTGTCAACACAGACGAGATCTATCAATACTGGTTAACCTCCGCCGTCATTTCTCCTTTCATTGAGCAAGCGCAAAGTCAATTACAGCAAGAGCAAGCCGCAGCACTCGCAAAAAAATTAGCTATCGAAAAAGCGGAAAAAGAAAAAGCGTTGACGGATATCTACAATCAACGTGAGCACTACTGGCAGCAATCACAAGAGCAAGCGGATCGAACTTGCGCCAGTGGTTACGATGCGGCATCACGCTATCTGCATCAGCTGTTTGAGGCCTATCAGTTCAAAGCGGATGAAGCGGCGTTTGAACAACGCTTTAAGCGCTTTGTTGTGGCGAATAATAGCCGTAAAGCACTGTTAAATCGCTTGAGTGATTTGCTTTAAACGATGAGGCGATAGGCTGGCCAAATGACGTTAGCAAAAAACCGATTGAGGGTTGGTTGAAAGGTTGTAAGCCCACCAAAGGTCTACAAATTGTTACCTATGAAGTCACTTTGTGTAGACCTTCGGGGCTAGGCAACGCGCTTTTACCACCTCTTTGGTAAATACTGCGTGAAATACAAAGGCATCACGATATTGGTTTGTTCTAACGCTGAAGAGCCTTGTGTACCCGTTAACTTAAAGGTTTTATTTGGAGTACATTTTTCAACGTAGGATGCCAACGATTTTGCTCTTGTACGTTTACCACTTTTGACTTCCACAGGGATGATATCGCCTTCATCGGTCGCCAAAATAAATTCGATTTCGGCGCGGGCGTCATTCCATGAATAGCTTGGGTCAACGCCAATAGCTGTGAGCTCTTGTTGCACAAAGTTTTCAGCCACATAGCCTTTGTATTCATAGTTTTGTTGCTTAATCTCTTTATAACTGCTGCCCAGCATATGATTGAGCAGGCCCACATCAAACAGAAATAGTTTAACCATATTGTCTTTTTTATAGGCCGCCAACGGAGATTTAGGTAATCCTTCAATAGGGTAGTTTGGCAAAGCTAAGCGGCAGCAGTTAAGCCAATGGATCGCGGTTTCAAAATCGCTATAACGAGATTTACGCTCATGCACATGCTTAAATTTAAAGCGTTTAACTGACTCATCGCTGACAAGTGATAGCTGGGCTGGAATGCTATTAAACACCGATTCAATCAGTGTGGCATCGACCTTGCCCGCGTACTTACCGAAATCGCGGCGATAACCTTCAACTAAATCGGCATGAATTTTTGTGACTTTTTCAACACGCTCTAGAATGCTTGAATCCTTAAACTGATACCAAGCAGAAACGGCTTCCGGCATACCACCGGTAAAAAAATAGTCAGTGAGTTTATCCATCAATTTAGCGTGCACCGCCGGTGTGCTTGCTTGACTATCAAATGCTTTGATCAGTGCTTGCTCGTTGGATGCGTAAATAAATTCTTGGAAGGTCAGTGGTCGTAAA
Source organism: Alteromonas alvinellae (assembly GCF_902705805.1). Classification (NCBI taxonomy): domain Bacteria; kingdom Pseudomonadati; phylum Pseudomonadota; class Gammaproteobacteria; order Alteromonadales; family Alteromonadaceae; genus Alteromonas; species Alteromonas alvinellae. The sequence continues at coordinate 40,236 of NZ_CACSIH010000113.1, forward strand.
TTGTATTGCTCTACCTTGCCCACAGGGAAGGTGTTGAGCAAACCAATATTTGAACCGCTGGCTGCGACAAAATAGGACGGGGCTTTTTCGGCAAAATACTTAAGCGAGGTAACAGCACGTTCACATTCGCCAATTTCATCTAATATCAGCAAGTCGGTTTCTGGGTTGAACGCTTGGTTGGTTAACAACTCAATGTTCATTACTAGCTCGTCAGGTGACAATGAGCCATCAAACGCCTCTTTGTAGGCAGGGTTTTCAAGGAAGTCGATACGAAGGATGTTGGCAAAGGTGTTTCCTAACAACTCTTGCAGCAGATAGGTTTTACCTGTTTGTCTTGCACCATCGATCAATAATGGCTTGCGTACAGGTTGATTTTTCCATGCTATTAGGTCGTTGAGTAAGTTGCGCTGCATTGTCATTTCCCGCCAATTAAGACTGTTAACTGCCTGTAGTATAACTCAGTTTACACTTTTACGCGCAGAAAAGTGTGTTATTTTACATTTTTATGCGCATAAAAGTGTTATGACGTTATCGTTGGGCAAGGCTTTCCCTTTTGAGATGGCTTTGGGCACTTACCCTTTGGGCATCTGGGGCAGCTTGGGCAAAGCCTTAGTTCACGCCACTTAGCCACACACCAACCCTGGCCACACGGTATTTATTACTTGGGGCATTATGTAAATTCTGGGGCAGCTAGCTACCTGTACCCTCAGAAAGCTGCACGATCTGGGCATTTATTTGCCTACTGCGTCCGTTTAGTACTGGCAAACTCCTAACTGAACTTAACAGATCAGTGAGGAAGCAAACGATGAACCCAACTACACAATCATCCACCGCATCAACAAACCCAGCGCGTCAGCAGCGGATTTTGCGCTTGCCCGAGGTAAAGGCCAAAACAGGCTTTGGCCGCAGCACCATTTATGCCCTGATGGCCAATGGTGAATTTCCGCGATCCATCCGGATTGGCGCGCGTGCCGTGGGCTGGTTAGAAAGCGATATCGACCAGTGGATTGAAACCCGCCGTATCGGTGCTGCTTATGGCCGTGGATAAACCATCAGCATCAACCGCTTTACCTGCCAATGAGTTGAATAACAACATGCCAACATTACCGGCTGGTTTTGCCCACCACTAAACAGGTAGTTGGTAACGGACATCTGCAAACCGATTTGGACGGGAAAAATAAAAAAGCCCTGTATTTACAAGCAAATAACAGGGCTTTTAAGACATTCTTGGACGGGTGAAAAACCTATTCGATGTTTTGAATTTGCTCGCGCATCTGCTCAATCAGGACTTTAAGTTCAACCGCCGATTGTGTGATGTCGGTGCTGATAGACTTTGAACCTAACGTGTTCGATTCGCGGTTAAACTCCTGCATCATGAAATCAAGACGGCGGCCTACTGCTCCACCCTTCTTAAGGATATTGCGGGTTTCCTTAACGTGAGCATTTAGACGATCTAACTCTTCTGCCACATCTACTTTTTGCGCCAGCATGATCATTTCTTGTTCAAAACGGCCTGCATCAAGTTCAACCTTTGCCTCTTCAAAGCGGGTTTGCACTTTTTCTCGCTGCCACACCATGATTTCAGGCATACGTGCGGCCACTTTTTCAGCTTCCACTTCAATGGCATCTAGGCGCTGGGTGATCATACCTTTAAGGGCTTCCCCTTCGGTAGCGCGGGCACTAATAAAATCGTTAAGTGCTTGGTCGAACGCGGCCATTACGTCAGCGTGGATGGTGTCCATATCGGCCTCTTCCGCTGCGATTACCCCAGGCCAGCGCAAAACGTCTAGCGGGTTAACCCCCGTGGATTGGCCATGGGATTGCACCCAGTCAGCGGCGTGAAGCACTTGCTTAGCCAACTCTTCGTTTAAGCTTAGCTTAGTTACAGCAGCATCGTTGGCAGTAAAACGCAGCGCACATTCGACCTTACCTCGAGCTAGCTTTTTACGGAATCGTTCACGTAAAACCGGCTCCAATGAGCGAAACTGCTCCGGCAGGCGAAAATAAGTTTCTAAAAAGCGTTGGTTGACCGAGCGTATTTCCCACACGGCTGAGCCCCACTCTTTTTTGGTTTCTACGCGCGCAAACGCTGTCATGCTGTAAATCATAAATATCCTTTAAATTTAACTGAAAGCCTGCAAAAACAACCCGAACGTCGTGTTGTATACGTGAATATCTACAGCAGGTTTTCTTGTATTTTGTATATTAGCGCACATTTACGTAATTCAATAAGCAAACATGTAAAGTTCGTTTTTAACGGCCGCGGGTATTGCGTTATACTTAGGCGCAATTTCGTAGCTACATCGAATTTATAGGTTTTGACCGCGAACTGGGCTTTCTATTCACATATCGCCAATAAAACCTGTAAAACGCTACCCTTTTTTAAGCACTTACGTTGTGGAGAACACTATGCGTCCAAGCGGCAGAACCGCCAGTCAAATTCGCCCTGTTACAATTACTCGCCAATACACTTGTCACGCAGAAGGCTCTGTTCTTGTAGAGTTTGGTAACACTAAGGTGTTGTGTAATGCGACGGTAGAAGAAGGTGTGCCACGCTTTATGAAGGGCCAAGGGAAAGGCTGGATTACAGCTGAGTACAGCATGCTTCCACGTGCTACCCATACGCGAAGCGGCCGTGAAGCGGCGCGCGGTAAACAAGGCGGCCGCACGTTAGAGATCCAGCGTCTAATTGCGCGTTCACTACGCGCAGCGGTAGATTTAAAACTTCTGGGTGAAAACACCATTACGTTGGACTGCGACGTTATTCAGGCCGATGGCGGTACGCGCACAGCGTCAATTACCGGTGCGTGTGTAGCTCTTGTTGATGCACTTACTTACATGCGTGCGAAAAGCATTATCAAAACTAACCCGCTTAAACATATGATTGCCGCCCTTTCAGTAGGTATTTACGAAGGTACGCCAATCGCTGACCTTGAGTACACCGAAGACTCTGAGGCAGAGACAGACATGAATATCGTGATGACCGAAACCGGCAAGCTGATTGAAGTTCAAGGTACTGCAGAGGGCGAACCGTTCTCGTTTGAAGAGCTTGACGAGATGCTGAAAATTGGTAAGCACGGTTTACGTGAACTGTTCGACATTCAAAAAGCGGCGCTAGCGTAAGCGAGTCATCGACACGTAGTTAGAACCAACGCGTAAATTAGAAATTAAGAGGTCATCATGAAAGCGTTTCAGCGTGATTTTATTGAGTTTGCCATTGAACGTGGCGTACTGAAATTTGGCGAATTCACTTTAAAGTCAGGCCGCGTTAGCCCGTACTTTTTCAATGCAGGTTTGTTTAATCGCGGTGGCGATTTGGCTAAGTTGGGGCGTTTTTACGCTGATGCGTTAATGGACGCTGGCGTTGAGTTCGATGTACTTTTTGGTCCAGCCTATAAGGGCATTCCTATTGCGACTACTACCGCAGTCGCACTGGCAGATAGCCACAATCTTGACGTGCCTTATTGCTTCAACCGCAAAGAAGCGAAAACCCACGGTGAAGGCGGTAATCTAGTTGGTAGTCCACTAGAAGGTAAGGTTATGCTGGTGGATGACGTGATCACTGCGGGTACGGCTATTCGCGAATCGATGACCTTAATCGAGCAGCAGCAGGCTAGCTTGTCTGGCGTGCTGATTGCGCTAGACAGACAAGAGCGCGGTAATGGCGAACTGTCAGCTATTCAAGAGGTCGAGCGCGATTTTGGCACTCAGGTTATCTCTATTGTATCGCTTGCCGATGTCGTGGCTTATCTGACCGAGAAAGGCGGGTTTGATAGCGAAATCAGCGCCATTAACACCTATCGTGAAAATTATGGCATCTGATTTTGACAGCGCATTTAGCGCGGCTAGTCAGCATTTAGATGCGCTAGGATTGCGTTGCCCAGAGCCAGTAATGATGGTGCGTCTGAATATTCGAAAGCTGGCCGATGGGGAAACTTTATCGGTCACGGCTGACGATCCCTCAACGGCCAGAGATATTCCTAGCTTTTGCCGCTTTATGGACCACACGCTGGTTGCGTCTCAAACCGAGACCATGCCTTACCAATACGTTATTAAGAAAGGGCGCGCTTGAGCGCTTTTTTGTTACTGTTTCTATTCGCGACCGCTAGCAGCCTGCAATAAAAGTTGCTTCAAAACCTGCTTGCTTCGCGAACAGGTACAGTGAATATCTGTCATGTGTAGCACTTCACCATTAAGCATTTTTTGAAGTACAGAAGCTCTAACGTTTAATGAGACAAAGCCGTCTTCGCTTGAAATTTGTTTCGACGCCATAACTATCTCCTTTTATCTAAAGTATTTAATGCACGGCCACAGAAGCGAGTCGTTTGCTTGCTTGGGGGACATAGGTTTGCTCAAGGGTATGCTGAATGGCCGCGATTAGCCTGCATATAGAAGGATTGGTGGCATGCAGGGGTAATATGGCAATAAGCTGTTGCTGACATTCTTGTAAAATAGCGTGAGATTCTCGCTTCCTATGTTCTTCGGCAAGCAGAGAAGATAAGTACATTCCCATAGTGGAAAAAGCGAGTACGTCTTCTTGAACTACACTGACTTTCTGCAAAGAGGTAGGCTGAAGCGCATTAAGGATAACCTTTGCGGCCTCAAAGGTCTGATAGCCTAACTCTCTCGCATAATCCAATCTACCCTGTTGATGGGCTTGCTGCGTCTGCGCTTGCATAGCATAGCGATGCTGTCGCGCGTTTGAAGGGTTTAGCTGTAGCCACTTTTTGTAAACTGGGCATAGCCGCTGAACATTCATATAAGCACCTCCTGTTTTTTATTACATTAGTGCAAATAAGAATCATTATCAAATGTAAAGTTCAAAAAATCTATTGGGTTGATTTGATATTTACGTTGTCGTGAACCAACGGCATCGTTTGTTTCGCCTATTAAGTGCTTTGAGTCACTAGTACAGGCAAGCTTATTGGCTGATTAAATTTGAAAGCCACCATAAAAGAAGCACTGCAACTGTGATAGCAATAACCGCTTTCATTTTGTAGCGCTTAATGAGCTGCTCAGCTTTGTCTCCTGTGTAATACACCACAGCTGCGAGCCCAAAATAGCGAATTGAACGTGCAATAACAGTGGCTAAAAGAAAAAGTGGAAGTGAGTATTGGGTTGCACCTGCCGCAAGCATCGCAACCTGAAAAGGAATTGGGGCAATACCTAAGGTCATCACAAACCAAAAGCCTTGATTCTGCATTTGTTGTTTAACGCTTTCGAACTGTTCTTGGCTAAAAAAGGTATCGATAACCCACTGGCCAACAAGGTCAAAAAGGTAATAGCCGAGTGCATAGCCGAAGACTGCGCCAATCACGCAGCCTACGGTGGCCATTAATGCGATTTTCCATAGCGACTCTCGCCTGGCTTGCATCAACGGCACCATAACAGCTTCTAGTGGTATGGGAACAATGGTTGATTCTAAAAATGAGGCAAGAGTGATGCCCTTTAACATATGCTTAGAATCGACAAGTTTTTTGGTTTTGTGCTTAACCTTTTTACCTAGTTCCATGTAATCCCTACCACTTTATTTTCTCTACTGCTTGTAAACAACTCCGTCTTTCATCACAAAAGACACGCTTTCCATAAGCGATATATCGTCAAGCGGGTTGCCTTTAACCGCGACAATGTCAGCCAGTTTTCCTTCTTCTAGGGTGCCAAGAATACCGCTGATGCCTAGTAAGCTCGCGCTATTCACGGTAGCACTTAGCAGCGCGTCGGCAGGCTTCATACCGGCTTCAATCATTAATGAGAACTCTTGCGCATTGTCGCCGTGGGCTGATACACCACTGTCTGTACCAAAAGCAATTTTTACGCCTGCTTTATGCGCTTGTTCAAAGGTATTTTGGATAAGCGGGCCAATGGCTGCAGCTTTCGGGCGCACCAATTCCGGAAAGAAACCATCAATTTTAGCTTTGTCTGCTACGAACTTTCCTGCCAGTATTGTTGGCACATAGTAGGTGCCGTGCTTCTTCATTAATGTGCGAATTTCGTCGTCCATATAAGTGCCGTGTTCAATAGAGTCCACACCGGCTTCAATAGCCCGCTTCATGCCTTCTTTCCCATGAGCATGCACTGCTACTGTCATACCGTAGTCTTTTGCCGTTTCAACAATTGCTTCTAGTTCATCGGTCATGAACTGCGGGTTTTGGCCGCTTTTAGCAACGCTCAATACGCCGCCGGTTGCGGTGATTTTGATTAAGTCCGCACCATCTTGGTAACGAGTCCTTACTGCTTCACGGGCTTCAGCTTCGCCATTAACCACACCTTGCTTAGGGCCTACGTCTGGGCGAAGTAAATGAGATAAGCCATTACTTGGATCGGCATGTCCGCCTGTAGTAGCAATAGATTTAGCAACGGTATAAATACGCGGGCCTGTTGCATAGCCTTTACTAATAGCGTTCCTTAGCGCAACGGTTTCGTTGTAGCCATCCCCTAAGTTGCGAACCGTGGTGAAGCCCGAATCTAACGTAATCTTAGCGTAGTTCGCTGCCCGTAATGCATAGTCGGCTTCATTTAGTGAAAAGCGCTCCAGATACGTTTGTGGACCACCGTGCTGCGACGATAAATGAACGTGCATGTCCATCAGTCCAGGCATAACGGTTGACGACCTTAAATCGATGACAGTGTCGCCTTCTTGGGCTTCAGCAAACCCTTTTTTAACCGCCTTAATTTTATTGTCTTCCACAACAATGGTGACATTTTCCTGTAGGTTTTTTGATGTACCAGTAAACACTTTCCCTGCATGTATAAGCGTGTCGGCTACAGTGGAAAAGGGCGATGAGAGTAAGGTACTGGCAACAGCCAGCGTAATCAGAGGCTTGTTCATGATATAGGTCTTCTTGTTGATTGTTTTATAGACTATATCGAATGTAATGCAGTCAGAGGGATAACGCAAAACAAAGCGCTGTTAACGGTGCTTTATTGAAGATGAATTACGTTTTGATATGTTCGAAGAGACAGAAGCAACAAAATTAGGCTAGTTGCTTACTTCACCTAAAATAAAGGTGATGCCGTTTGACTGAATACTAAATTGCGTGCCGGCGTCATGCGGTTTTTCATCAGCTTGTTCAAGCAGTTGATAATAGGTATTTTGATGTAGTCTTGCCCACAAGTTTCTGCGAACGCATAGGTAGGGAATGGGCGTTGCCTCTGGATCTTGTATGGCTTTAGGCGGAACGCGAAGTTTGAGCTGATCAGAACGCTCTAACCTTACAATGTCGCCCGTTTGTGTGGTAAACACATAGGTGTTGTCACTCGCTGATTCACCCTGTTCTCTATGCCATTGAGTTACAAGAAAAGGTGTGTCTTCAACGGTTATACCCACTTTCTCTACGGGCGTAACTAAGAAGTACTTATCGCCTTCACGCTTCAACACAGAGGCAAATAGCTGAACAAGGCTTGCGCGTCCTATAGGGCTGCCTTCGTAAAACCATCTTCCATCAAGCGCTATAGTTAGATTAATGTCACCGCAAAAATCGGGATTCCATTGTTCAACAGGAGGTAAAGGGCGCGTTTTTGACGACGTGCCCTTGAGCTGTTGTTGAAATCTAGTTAGATCCACGCTCTTCAACCAATACTTTTAGTTCGCGTAGCTTTGCCTTAATGCGACGCATGTTATCTGGGCCAGTACGAAGAAGTTGTTTCTGTGGCTCGTTTAAACTCTCTAAACGATCATCAGCATATTTGTAGGCCACCGAGTCGGTATAAACCTCTACAGGAACCGGTACTTCAGGTGTATCAAGAAGCTGATCAATTGCATCTAGTAATACGCTGTTGAAGTCTTGGTCAGGACTTCCAATTTCGGCGTACTTCTCCTGAATATCGTCTTTATAAATATCGTATATATTAAGCAGTGCTTCGTTATTGAATGACTCCAACATATCTACATACGGTGTATAACGTTTATAGCTTGCTGCATCAATCCATTGCTTGCCTGCTTGAGAGTATACGCGGAAGTTCTGCTCGGGTGGCGTTAGTAACTGGTGGTTAGGCGCCATCTCATCATTTGCTAGATTCGTAACCGACACCACAAAGCGTTGAATTAGACCTTCGTCAACCAGCATGCGGTTAACCATTTCTTCGCTCGCAGACGAACTCTCAATAAGTGAAGCTTTCACCGCAGGATCGCTGGTATCCAGAGGTTCCGGTTCTGGTTCCACTGTCTCTGGAAGCGGCTCGACCTCGTCTTTCTCCTCAAGCTCTACTGTTGGGGCTGGCTGAGTAGGCTCGAATACTTCAGGCTCTTCTGGGGTAGTCACTTCAGGTTCAGTCAATTCGGGCTCAGGAGTAACTACAGGCACAGGCTCATCGTCGCTGGGCCAAAACACTACAGCCAGAATAACAATAAGTAGGATGCCTACAATAATAAAATGTGGGCCTAACGATTTCTTTTCCGACGATTCGCTCATAATGACTCCGCTACAAAACTTTCCTTTTGGTAATACTACCAGAGATAACACCCAAATTTAGAAAATCAATCAATAGAAATGTTCCCTTCGATTGTAAATTCCTTATTTTGAACACTTTTGAACGTAAAAAAGTCATTTTCCGATTTCTTTTTATACAAATTTAGTGGAAAACCCCCATTTTTTCTTCTCATTCACATCCGATATTATGTAAATGAAAAAATAATTTTAAAACAAATGTTTAACAAATTGGGTTTGTGTACTAATGTGTTGATTAGTCATTGAAAAGCAAATGCTAGCTCGTTGTTATCTATAACAATTAATAAATATTTCGAGCCTCACGACCCCGTTTCAGTTTAAATGTGCACTTATAGGACAATTAGCGTGAGTAAGTTTAGACAGTATCACCCCAAATTACACCGAGCAGTAAAACGCTACAGTGTAATGCAGCATCTAATCATGCTGGGAGTAATGCTTTATCTCCTTATAAATATCAATAACTTGTCAAACAAGCATCAGATCATTGCTGTAGCGACTGTCATTGTTATGAGTATACAAAATGGCTTTATAATGTCTAAAGCGAAAGTCGCTTTAGCTGTTGAAGGCCCTAGGTTGCTGGTATTTCCATTACTATGGATTGCTTCTGGAATGGGAACGGCGGCACTCCTATACAGTGCCTGCTCTCTTGCATCCTTACTGGTGTTGGCAAATGCAGTACGGTTTAAAAACCACCGACCTCCGCTAGATCTATCTAATGAACCTGAGCACCTTGCCTAACGTATATATTCTGCTTTTTAGCCCTAACTTCCATCATTAAATAAGAATATAGGGCGTGCAAGGTGCATACTTGGTTCATGAGGTAGAAAAATGCAGAAGTTCTATTTTCGAGATATTGATGAGTCGCCAACCGCGATAGATTATCTGGAAGTTCAGTCGTATGAGATGAATGTTTACCTGGTTTATCTCACTATCGGCAGTCAAAGTGGCATGCTTTACGACAACAAAGATAAACCCATGCGTTTTTTTAGTGCCGGCCACATTCGCGAAGCCTTCGCGCATTGTCATGTTCAGCAGGCGGTAATGAAGCACGATACGCCTTATGATGAAATGATTGGCAACCCGCCAAAAAGTAAAGAGCAAATGGCGCTGCCGTTCAGTATGGATTTGCCCTATTAGACAGTTTTGAGAGCGCTGTTGGCTTTTGACGTGGGCTCTATTACCTTCTGTAAGGTCGCAGCGCAACGTTTTCACGGTAAAACATGGCACAGCACCGCAAAACCGATATAAACGATATATAAGCTGTGTAATAAGTAGTTTCTTACTCGCTTAACACACCAACGAAGTGCAGGTTATAGATTCAGCCATGTGCCTGCTGCCTTTCGCATATCTACTTTAGCTTTCAATCGTTTAGCCAGCAGAAATAAGCCACCTAGCTTCCTGTGTATAAACAGGGCATCTACTGGCGGCGTATGCCAAAAATTGTGCTCCATAGTCAGCGCCATTCCCTTTTCGTGAAGCCTTGCAATGAGATCGCTTTGGCCAAAGTCATAAGCGCCCTCGCAGCGAATCGCTTCACACGCCTCCATACCAATGTTTATCACGGCATCGATTTGCGTTTGAGAGTGGCTTTCGTCAATTAATCCTATGCGAAACGCGGCTTGCTGCATCATCGCTCTATCGTTGGCTGCGGCGCTATTGAGTAACGCCTGATACTGGGCTGAAATGGCGTCAGGCACGTCCCGTGTAGCACCAAAATCTAACAGAACGATTTCTTTTGTATCGGGTTTAAACTGATAGTTGGCTAAGTTAGGGTCGCTCTGCAGCAGCTTAAAATGAAAAATTTCATTAAAAAATAAAGTCATTAGCGCCGTCATCACGGCATCTCGGACGTCCTGAGGCTCGTTTAATAGCGCATCTAAGTCACGCGCCTCTATGAAATCCATCGCTAACACGGTACTGGTGGTAAGGGGAGCAAAGGTTTGCGGAATGACAAACGCCTTACTCCCTTTACATTGGATGTCGGTGCTTTCAACCAACGCGCGATAACGGTTAAGCATGTCAGCTTCTCGAACGTAATCAGCTTCTTGGTGAAGCTGTGCTTTCGCCTCTTGTAAAAGCGGGTTGATATCTAGTGATTTAGGTACCAAGCCAGTAAGTTTTATAAGTGTAGCTACGTTGTCTACATCGCTATCTATGCTTTTTTTTACGCCAGGATACTGCACTTTTACTGCTAACATCCGACCGTCCATCGTAATGACTTTATGCACCTGGCCAATAGAGGCCGCAGCTATAGGGGCAAAGGAAAAGTAAAGTAAGTCATCTTGCCATTTTTCGCCCCAAGACTGATTCAACGTGGTAATTAGCTGGTCTTTTGGCATAGGGTCAGCGTCGTCCCGTAATCGCCCTAGAATAGCGGCGAGCTCTTCGGGGAGAAAATCTCCTGCATCCATTGAAATAAGCTGCCCGAGCTTCATAGCTGCACCACGCATACTGGCAAGCTGATCTGCAATGTTTGAAATGTTTTTGGGCGTTAAGAGCAGCGAAGACAACGCGGGCTTCTCACCCTTTAACAGTTGCCCTGCACCTTGTGACACCACATTACCCGCAATTCTACCTGCCAATGAACCCAAGCGGCCTATGCGCGATAAACGCGACGTCGGTACCGCTCTACTAGAACGGGTCGGTGATTCAGCGGATTTATTGGGCTTCTCTGCCATAGGCTCACTCAGTTTTATTAAAGACGAAGGGGAACGTTTGGTTTGTTATTGGCTAAACATAACCTAAAAAAGTAACTGGAGTTTATAAATTATACTGCCGGACAAAACGTCTGGATCGGGTTTCCAGCCAAAAGTCATTGAGGACCTGTTGACCATTGCTGTACATCAAAGGTCAACAGGACTTAATGTTTAGGAAGTGAGGTTGCCTACAGGGCGATCAACGGATAAGACAGCTGTTTAAACAGAAGTCTGATTTAAAAGCCGCGTTTAGATTGCCCATAATGTACTTAAAAGAAATGTGTACTTGCCGTTCCTAGTCGCTCAGCGGTTTCTTGCTAGGCACGTTGTACAAGGCAATTGTAAAAACACTGTGTGCTAGATTATCTGTGAAATAAATTGAATCACTAGTCCAACAACGCTTCCATAAGCAAACCCAGCCCAGCCACTTGTCGCTCTATAACGCCAAAGTGCTGCACCAAAAAAGCCACACCAAAGCATGGCAGAATAAGTGGAAACAAGGCCGCTGCCCATCCCTGTATCTGGCAAAAACAGCATGACGACAAAGGTTAGCGCCATTGCGCCACTTAACAGCACCCACATGATATTTTTCTTATCAGCGAACGCATCGTTTTGTTTGACGCTCTTTGCATCGGCATCTTGCGTTTGCTGCGCATTTTCTCGTTGAACAGCGCACTGAGCTGCTTTGGATGCACGTAGTTTTCGTGCACTACGCTCACTTCTTGATTGGGGTTTCTTGACCTGTGAAGGCAACGGTGATGTAGCGCTATGGGTCATGATGTACCTCATTAACTGAATTTAGTAACTGTTTATTCATAGTTAAGGTAGAGCATGCATGCCAAGATGACTATACGACTTCGGTCTCACACCACGAGCAAAAAAGCCCACCCGCAATCACTGTCGTTTGACAAGGAATGCGGGTGGGCTTTCACAAACTTATACCGTTAGGTATTAGTGATGGTCGCTATTTTGGCTTTTGAAGCTTACTTCAAGCAAATTTACGCTATCAGCAAAGGTCAGGGTTTTGATATCACCCTTGCCTTCTACATTGAGCGTATTCACCTGTTTCGGCCACAAGTCACGCAATGCATCGTGGCGAATTTTAATGCCTTCAAGCACAGGCGGTTCAGCAGTTTCCTGATAAACCCAAAAGTGTTTACCTTCAACTTCAAAACCTACATCAGCAAGCTTTAATGGATCGCCTTCCGCATTTAAAATCGCAAAGTGATGGGCGACGTAATCAGCGAATTGTTGCTGCGTTTCTATGTCGTCCATAATATCTGCGTGCTTGTCGAACAGCGCCTTAACCGCGTGCTCAGCGTCGTGCAAATTAAAGCGGTGCATCACCTCAATATTTTCTGTTCTAGGATTAAACAGTACCGTGGTAATTGCTGCTTTTATTTGATGTGCGTGGGCTGCAGAGCTGTACGACATTGCGCTAACTAATAACGCAGCCGTAATTGCGAATGCACTTACGCTTGCAAGCAGAGCATGCGCGCTCTGCTGCAAGCGAGCCAAAGACAACTTATTCGTCATCTTTGTCCTCGTCGTCGGTTTTCAGTTCGGTCTTTGAGTCGTGCATAAGGTCGCGGTACTCGTAAGTGTTACGCGGCTTATTCTTATACGCTTCAATACGCGAAGGAATGATACGACGCGGGTAGTGGTTATTTTCCACATCTACGTCTGCGGTTTCCCAGTGCGGATCAACGGTTACGCTTACCAGCTCTTTGTCTTTGTCGGTAACAATAAGCTTGCTTACGGCTTTAGGTGTACGACGCCAAATTTCCGCAGGAATACGCATTTCTTCTTTCGTGCCGTCTTCAAACGTTAGTTCAAGAATGATTGGCATCACCAACCCACCCTTGTTGCTGAAATCTAGCACGTAGTAGTTTTTGTCTTCTTTCACCGCACGCTCAAACGCTTTACGCTCCCAAGGCTCAAGATCTTTCAAGAATTTCTTGTACTTATTGCGCTCTTTGTTAGTTACGGTGTAACGATCGTTTTCGTCGTAGAAGTCACTGATATCTTCAAAGCGATCTACCCAAAGTTTTTTGCCTTCTTCTTTATTACGAAGGTCGGTAAGTGACTTCGGTTTTTCCATTTCTGCTTTGCGCTCACGAGCAAAATCGATATCTGGATCTTCAGTGTCTAAACGAAGCTTATATACGCTGTCTAGGCTGATGTCTACGTGGTCTGTGGTGTAAAACCAACCACGCCAGAACCAATCTAGATCAACGCCTGACGCTTCTTCCATAGTACGGAAGAAATCTGATGGTGTAGGACGTTTAAACATCCAACGCTGCGCGTACTCTTTAAACGCGAAATCAAACAGCTCACGGCCAAGAATAGTTTCGCGAAGAATGTTAAGCGCTACTGCAGGCTTGGTATAGGCATTTGGGCCAAGGCGAAGAACTGAGTCAGACTGGGTCATAATTGGCACCTGGGTCTGAGACTTCATGTAGCCAGTGATATCACGTGGCTCAACGCCCCAAGGGATCGTAGGATCCCACTCGCGACCGGCAACGCCGTCTAGGAAGCTGTTCAGACCTTCATCCATCCATGTCCACTGACGCTCGTCAGAGTTAACGGTCATAGGGAAATAGATATGACCTACTTCGTGAATAACCACGCCAATAAGGAAACGTTTCTCAGCCAGCGAGTACGTGCGTGAACCATCGTCACGAAGCTCTGTACGCGGACCGTTGAAGGTGATCATGGGGTATTCCATGCCGCCAACCGGGCCATTTACTGATTGGGCTACTGGGTATGGGTAATCGAAGCTGAAGCGACTATAAACATCCATGGTGTGGATGATTGATTCTGTAGAATACTTCTGCCATAGCTCGCCACCTTCTTTCGGGTAGAAAGACATGGCCATTACCAATGGTTGAGTGTCACCGCCTTGCTGATAACCACGCGCATCCCACGCAAATTTACGCGAAGAGGCCCATGCAAAGTCACGTACGTTTTCTGCCTTAAAGGTCCAGGTTTTAAGCTTAGTCGTGCCTTCTTTTTCGTTCTCAATTGCTTCTTCTGGTGAAACAATGAATACGATACGGTCAGCCTTCTCTGCCTTTTTCAGACGGTCGCGCTGTGTTTTAGTTAACACGTCTTTCGGGTTTTGAAGCACACCTGTTGACGATACGATGTGGTCAGCAGGAACTGTAATATCTACTTCGTAGTTACCGAACTCTAGCGTGAACTCACCACGGCCAATAAATTCTTTATTAGTCCATGCTTCGTAGTCGGTGTATGCAGCTAGGCGTGGGAACCACTGTGCTAGCAAGAAGATGTCGTTACCACCTTCACGTTCGTCATCTGGGAAGTGCTCGTAACCTGCACGTGCTGAAACAGCGTCTTCTTCTACAATGTTAAACGCAAAATCGATATCGAACGTAACTTTGCTGCCTGGCTTCAACGGTTGAGCCAAGTCAACACGCATTAAGGTGCCAACTACTGTGTGACGTAAGTCATTGCCCGCTTTGTCTTCAACACGAGAAATGGTATAGCCCAGCTCGTTGTCGTCAACAAACTGCTGACGGCGCAATGCACCCATGCTTAGCTTAGCTGGCGCATCGCCGCTAGCAGCTTGCGTACCCGGCCCGCGGTTACCGATACCGCCAAACGTGGTAGTAAGCGCAGACATTGAATCGTCGCGGAATTTGTTTTGGTCAAGCTGGATCCACAAGTACTTAAGCGTATCTGGCGCGTTGTTGTGGTAAGTAATGGTTTCGCTTGCTTCAATGCGGCGTTTGTCTTCAAGTAGCTTTACGTCAATATCGTAATCTACTTGTTGTTGCCAATATTGGTGGCCTGGCTCACCAGCGGCGTTACGGTATACGTTTGGAGTAGGGAGAACTTCGTCCAGCTGACGGAATTTATCTTCGAAATCGCCTTTAGTTTGTTTAATAGCGGCGGTACTAGGAAGAGAAATCAGCATAGACAACACTGGCGCTAGCCAGAAAAAGTGTCGTTTTGCGGTGCTCATGCAGGTTCCTTGCAACTTGTAAGTTAGAATTGTTATAAGATAACCGTCTTTAGTATATAAGCATGCCTGCCACAATCCAATTTTTTGACCGTAAACTAACCATGTTTTAACGCAAAAAAACTGTAACAGATCGTTTTGTTTCGCGCTTTAACTGTCGTATTCTTAAGCTCTTGTTATCTTTTTCCTTTCCCATATGAACCGTTTTAATTGGCAACGTGCCGTTATAAAAGTTGGCAGTGCGCTCATTGCTCCTGAAGGCAACGAATGCAGCGGGCGTTATTTGCTGTCTCTTGCTCGATTTATTACTGCTAGTCGCGAAGCTGGCAAAGAAATTATTCTTGTCTCTTCTGGCAGTGTTGCCGCGGGCCGCAGCAAAGTGAAGATTCGCCACAACGCATCTATTGCAGAAAAACAAGCCATGGCAGCGATTGGCCAGAATTTAATGATGGCCAACTGGCAGCGCTTTTTCGACTTTCCCTGTGCACAAGTATTGTTAACGGCGGATGATCTGCGCGATAGAACCCGCTACGTGAATATTAAAAATACCTTGCGCGAAATTCTGAATCACAATGCGTTACCTATTGTGAATGAAAACGACACGGTAGCTGTCAACGAACTCAAAGTAGGTGATAACGATAACTTGGGTGCTTACACCGCCCTAGTCGCCCAAGCAGACACCCTCATTATCTGCTCAGATATCGACGGTTTATTTACCGCAGACCCAAGAAAAGACGCCAACGCCACACTCATTTCACAGGTAGATAAAATAGACAGCACCATTTACGGCCTTGCCGGCGGCGCTGGAACAGCGGTAGGTACAGGGGGCATGCGCACAAAAATTGAAGCGGCAGATAAGTGCACCAGTAGCGGTATTCAAACTCTTATTGTAAACGGGCGAAAAGGCGAAACCTTCGATGCATTGCTTGAAGGTAAAGTGCCGGGAACCTTATTCAATGCAAGCAGCACTCCCGCCAGCGCGCGCAGACTATGGCTTACCCATACTCTAAAAACCGCTGGCAGAATAGACGTTGATAGCGGTGCGAAAGAGGCGTTAGTGCGAAAAGGCGCGTCATTACTGCCATCGGGTATTGTTGATGTCGCCGGTTTGTTTGAACAAGGCGACGCTGTTGAAGTGGTGTGCCAAGGCGAAGTTATTGCCAAGGGGCTTTGCTTATATAACGCAAAAGACTTAACGCTTATAAAAGGGAAAAAGTCGAAAGAAATTGCCAGTGTGTTAGGTTATGAAACAACGGATGTTGCCATTCACCGTGACGATATGGTGCTTTACTCATAGCGCTACTCAAAAGAATCGCTGCAATAGACTACCACGCATTAAACATTAATTGGCGTTAGTCGTTCATCGATTTTCATTATTTGCGCCAACAACAAAGCGATACATTTATTCACTAAGGGACGATCATGACTGATATCACACCTACACTTGCCGACTACCCTTACAAAGTCACTATCGCCACGCGTTGGCAAGACAATGATGCGTACGGACATATCAACAATGTTGTGTACTATGGTTTCTTTGATACCGCGGTAAACCGCTTTTTAATTGAAGAAGGTGGGCTAGATATACACAACGGGCAATCCGTGGCGTATGTGGTAAGCAGTCAGTGTCAGTACATTGCTCCGGCAGCCTACCCTGAAGACATTTTTGTAGGCTTGCGCGTTATCAAAATTGGCAGAAGTTCAGTGACTTATGGTCTATCGGTTTATGCCGGAGAGAATAAGCGACGCGTGGCTCATGGCCAATTTGTGCATGTGTTTGTAGACAGAAAAACCGACAAGGCCATTCCTATTCCTGTTAATGTGAAAACAGCGTTAGAGTCGATTGTGGAAGTAATGTAGAACATGGCAAAAATGACGAAGCACAATGCATCACAAGCGATGAGCAACGGCAAACAAAAGCAGGTTGTCTTTCTGGATGCCGAAACCATGGATTTGCCCAGTCTTGATACCTCTTCACTCGATGACGTACAAAACAATTTCGACGCCGCGATTACGCTTCATCAACAAACTCAAGCCGAAGACGTTGCCGAGCGCATTAAAAATGCCGATGCTGTGCTGGTTAACAAAGTCGTGCTACAAGCCAAAGATTTACAGCAGGCCAGTCAGCTTCGCTATATTGGCGTAACGGCGACCGGCATGAACAATATCGACCGTGATTACTGCGAACAGGCTGGTATTACCGTTCAAAATGTAGAGGGCTATGGCACTGATAGCGTTGCTCAACATACGTTGACCTTGGCACTAAATTTGGCCACCAATTTTGTGACGTATCAGCGCGATATGCGCAACCAAGCATGGTCTAGTTCTTCTCATTTCTGCTTACTCAATCATCCCGTGGTGGAATTGGCGGGTAAGCATGCGGTAATTGTTGGGCATGGCGAGCTTGGCAAGCGTGTAGAGGCATTGTTTAAGGCTATGGGTATGCAGGTGAGTATCGCTGCTCGCCCAGGTAAACAAGACGACCCTCGTCCAAGTCTTGCATCGCTTTTACCAAATGCCGATGTGGTAAGTCTTCATTGCCCGCTTACTGAAGCCACCGACAAGCTTATTAATGCCGATACATTGTCGCTGATGCAGCCAACCGCTTTTCTCATTAATACGGCTCGCGGCGGCTTGATTGATGAGGAGGCACTCTATTATGCGCTTAAAAACAACCAAATTGGTGGCGCGGGATTAGATGTACTAAGCGTCGAGCCCCCGCCTGTTGACCATATATTGCTAAAAGAGGCGTTACCTAACTTGCTGGTAACACCGCATAATGCGTGGATTGGTAATGGCGCTAGGCAAAAACTGCTCGATAGTGCTATCGACCATTTATCTGCCCACTTATCTTCTTGTTTATCAGCTCCCCAGGGCTAGACACCGCTATGAATAACGCAACCTTATTTGCTCTGTGCTGCCTGATTTGGGGCTCAACCTGGATAGCCATCACTTACCAAATAGGGCATACCTCTGAAACGTTTGCCATTGGGCTGCGTTATTTATTGGCGTCGGCCTGTTTAGGGATTTACTGTGTTATTAGGCGTTTGCCGCTTAAGCTACCGGTACATGTTCATGTGAAAATGGCCGCAGTCGGTCTCTTTTTATACAGCTTAAATTACACGCTGCTGTATATGGCGCAAGCGCATATAATTAGCGCGCTGTTAGCCCTTATGAGTTCTTGTATTATCTACATTAATGTTGTGCTTCGGCGGTGGTGGCTTAAAGAGCCTATAAGAAAAGAAGTGGTTGTAGGTGCGACATTTGGCTTGCTGGGCATTGTGTGTTTGTTTGTGCCGGAGTTTTCCAAAGTTTCCATGGATGCGGCGCTTGCCACCGGCCTCGCCATAGCGTTTGTCAGCTTTTTCTGCGCCTCAACAGGTAACGTTATCTCCGAGCGTATTTTGACCTCGGGTACGCCGGTAATCCAAATGAACTTCTATGCCATGAGCTATGCCATGGTGCTGCTTTTCATCACCTCACTGGCAATGCCGGGTAAGTTGGTCATTCCTACCCATACCGAGTTCTATCTGTCGCTGCTTTATCTGGCTATCTTTGGCTCTGTGTTTGCGTTTGGCGCGTACATGAAACTGTTAAAGCAAATGGGCGCTGACAAGGCTGCATATGTGGTCTTGGTATACCCCATGGTTGCACTGGTTATTTCTACCTTTTTCGAAGGCTATACCTGGAGCGTTTTATCTGTGGTTGGGGTGGTCATTGTGCTGGTAGGCAACGCCATTGCAATGGGAAAAGTTCCCCGCTTTATGCGTCGCCCACCGGTGTCGAGCTAAAGTCTGATAAAACCGTTTATTTGAGTGCGTTGATTTTCTTATTCAGTTCGTAAGCAGGCTCGGTAACAATGGTTTCAAGGGCTTCGATCCGCGCCATCAAAGCTTCAATCTGCGCATCTTTTTCCTCTAAACGCTGCTGCTGTTTGTCGGTCATGCTTTTAACGAACGGATTGCTGCACTCGCCGTTCATCCAGTCGTTTAGTCGCCACTGAAATTTTGCGTCTAAGTAGCTTGCCAAAAGCACAAGCGACGTCAGGCTGCCAATTAACAAAACTATACTTAACGTAGACATAATTTTTTCCTAATCCAAATTTCAAGGTTGAAGGCTTTTAGGGAAATGCCCTAAACGCACGTTACTGCACTTACTGTTTTAACTAGTCATTGGTTGCTTAAAAAAATTACAGTATTGATGAAAAAAGTTTGTAATAAAAATTCGTGGGGGCAGACTGATAGAAGTAACACAATAAAATAACAACAGTTTTTGTGATTAGGGATGTGACGTTGGGTCAGGGTTTTGAAGATGTTTTTGCGCAATACGGGGCAATACTGAGCCGTGTAGCCAACAGCTATGAAGCAAACGAAGCGATGCAGCAAGAATTATTGCAAGAGATTGCTATTGCCGTCTGGCAGGGGCTGTCTCGCTTTAAGGGCGATAGCAGCGTGAAAACCTATATTTTGAAGATAGCTCACAACCGCGCAGTTACTCACGTAGCAAATCAAGTGAAGCGTCTCGATACCCATCAATATGACTACGATGATTTGGGCTCTGACGGGTTCGCGAGTACTACCCAATCACCAGAGGAAATGTCTAGTCAACACCAGTCGCTAGAGCACTTGTTGCGCGCGGTACGGGCACTTCCATTGCAATCAAGACAAGTGCTAACGCTTTCTCTTGAAGGCTTAAGTTACGATGAAATTGCAGACGTCTGTGGTCTGACTAAAAATCATGTTGGTGTGATATTAAAGCGCGCCAAGCAAAGTATCATGCAGGAGCAACCGCATGCATAATTCAGATAAAGAGAATCAAACGAACCCGCCGGTATCAGTAGACGATGAGCAAAATGATGGCCTTTCTGCGCTATGGCAAGCTCAGCCAGTTACGACTATCAACCTCTCGGAAGTAAAAGCCAGCCTAAGCAGTGAACGAACCAAACAGCGTTGGTATATGGTGGTTGACTCCTCAGCGTTTATCCCTGCGATCTACTTGCTAGTTGTTACTTGGGAAAAGTTCACTTTTATCGCCCACGCGATGTATGTTTTTATGCTGGTCACGGCTCTTCCCTTGCTTGTTTATCAGCTGTGGTTAAGAAGAGTGGCTGCATTTTCAAAAGACACTCAAACCGCTGACCACCTGATGCAGCTCATAAAACAAATTAAGAATAACGTGAAGATTGCTGTAATCACTAAACACTCGACATGGACTGCAGTGTTATTTGGATATGGCTTTCTGGTGGAACGCTATTTTTATGGGGAGCTTACCCCAGAGAAAATTATGAAGATGGCTATAATTATGACTTCCATGAGCATTGTGATGCTAGTGTGGTATGTGTGGGCTAGCAAAAGACAAAAGCGTTTTGAGCGTCAACTAGAAACGCTTGAGAAGATGGCGCAGCAGCGATAAGGGCGCATGAGTGCAAAAGTACGATGTTTTAACTTTGAGCGCTTAATTCTTATTACTTGTGCTCGGAGTGCTCACATTATCTTTCATCGCTTGCTCTGCGCTTTCATTGGACTCTTCAGCTTCACTGTCGTCTTCATCACTATCTCTACGGGTTCTGTTATCACCCAAGAAAAACTCATAATAAAGGTCTAACGCGAACTCAGATTGGTCTTCCAGTGTGGTTTGAATGGCTTCTAAATATAAACTAGGTAGAAGCTGATATTTTACCGCCAAGTCAGGCGGTAGTTGTCTGCGTCTTAGCGTGCTATTGGCGTCGTTGTTACTTAGACCAACGTCCACGTTGTATTCCACAGATAATCGCTCGTTAATCTGCCCTCTTACCGACAGTAAGTCTTCGTTAGTGCTTAAACTAAAATCATCAATACCTAGTGCGCTTCCCACTTGTCCTGTCAGGGTTTTGGTGTTGGATAAACCAAAACCTACTAGCAGCGCAGCATAGTTTGGATCTTGTGTGCCCGAGTTCGGTCCAGAACCTGTGAGTAGATATGACAATACGCCCTGTTGATCCATTGCAGGCTCAGAGAACAGGTTGATACTTGGCGAATCGGCAGCCCCGTCAATGCGAATTCCCGCAATTACGTCGTCATCGGTTTTAGCCGGGTCGCGGATGGCTTCAACCAGTAACAATGGCTGGTCGATGGGGCCGTTGAACTGAACCTCACCGGTTTGAATAATTAACTGTTGCCCGTAAGCACTGTAGCGTCCGTTCAATATTTGAAGATCACCGTAACCCACAAGCGCTGGCTGGGTGTTCACGCGAATTCCGCCATATAAGCTTGCGGTCAGTCCAAACGCCTCAAGCTTCACTTCTTCGGTTTTGTTTTTATCTATATTAACTAGCACCGATGCGTGAACGATATCTAGCGGATCTTCTCTATCGGGTTCGCCTCGCAGGTGCACGTCTTTTGAAGGAGAAACAGCGCTTTCGGGGAGCGACTCTATTTCAATTCGTGCCCACGGTATATTCACTTCGCCGGTAACATCAACCTTTTCTTTTGTGGCAGCAATATCAATATTCGGAGATACCTTTAGCCTGATATTTGGCTGACGAATTTCGAAACCATTCCCTTTTAAATTGAATGTCGCGCTTGGATCAGATGACCAGTCTATATTGCCCTTAAGCGCTCCTTTACCCCCACCTAGCACAAACGCACCGTCTAGTGCTGCGGTCTGGCCATCAAGTACCACTTTTTGATTCCAATCTGCCAATGTCACGGGGGTATCTTGTATATCAATAGCGCCATTTGAAATAGCTAATTCACCATTAAGCGCCGGGTCGTCAACATAACCACTTAGCCTAATATCTCCATTAAGCTTTCCGGTCAGGGTTCTGATAGCTGGGGAAAGCGGTTTAAAAGGCGCAACGTTAAGCCCTTCCATCACTAACTTGCCCTCTAGCGGTATGCGCTCATCAAACGGTCGGGTATTTAAAGAAAGCGTAGCATCGCCAATGTCTTGACTAGAGATTAAGGATGTCGACGTTAGTTGGCCTTGCTTGATTTTTCCGTTGGTTTCTATGGAATTAATAGTAAGTGTAAGGGGGCGTGTTTCACCTAATTGCCACGGGGCAGCGCTCATCGACGCCGTAAACGTCGCATCTATAGGATCCTTGGGTGAATAATTGCCCTTTGTTTTTACCGTAAGCGTTGCTTGCGAAGGGCTTGAAACAAGGGTGGGCGCTAATTCATTTGCCCATAACCCAATCGGTAGTGAGGTAGCGCTTATGTCCCAACTGGCTTTATCTTCCTGATAATTCACATTTGCAATACACAGCTCCCCTTCTTTTCTAGAGGACCAGCAGTGTTGGCCTATTTTGGCTGTTACCGGTGTGGTGCCAATATCTACGCTAAAAGGGCTTGATAGTGTCCATTGCATATTAGCGAGTTTTAATGCGGTATCGCTGATTTCACCAATCCAATGGTTATTGGTCCACGCGCCTTTGAGCGAAAGCGCAATCTTGTTGTCGGGCAATGCCAAGTCAAGTTTTGCTGTGTGATCGCGATAGGTTCCATTGATTGCAATTTCGCCATTTAACGGCCCTTGCTGGGCTGCGGCAGCGTTTAGATTAGGCGAAATGGCAATATCAGTGAGAGCTAGGGTTCCGTTTGCGCTCGGGTTCTGCCAGGGGCCGGTGGCATTTATCTTGCCATTTATCCCGCCGGTTATTTCTGGGTATAGGCTTGAAATAGCATTAACGCTGATTGCAATATCAGCATTTAAGTGACGTTTATTGAGCACTTGAGCGACGGCGCGGATAGTATTTCTTTCCTGCTCATTTTCTTGCGTAACATTAATATTAGTTACAAATAAATCACTGGGGCCGGCATAAACTGCATTCCCTTTTACTTGCAGTGGTTTGCTTTGAAGCACGCCTGATACCGTCATATCTCTAAGGCTCATGTGTAATCCGCCGCGCTCAGAGTATTGCAATATACTGTCTATTTCTCCGCTAATTTTTTCAGGCGCATAAATGCTGAACTGTCGCCCTGATACATTCTTGAGCGTTGTCTTACCTTCCCACGCAATACTTTCATTTAGATAAAGGGTACCTGTGTTGGTTAAGCTCCCTTCCAATGCGTTTATGTTAGCTTTATTAACGAAAATATTGTTCTTTTTCAGTACCACATCAAGTGATACCGGTACATTGCCAATGTCTGGTAATGTAACGGCTCCCGCTCCTTTTAGTACGTAATCACCCATGGTGCCGGAAAGCGTTAACTGTCCTTCTTTGAGCGTAGTGTTTTCAAGTGTCGGTATGGCTTGTTCTTGCCAGTTCGCAGTGAATTCTATGGGAAGGTTACTGTCTAGAATGTTGGCCATTAGGTTAGCGTTTGCGGTAACCGCGCCTCTGGCTACAACTGACAGCGTTAAATCGTCCAACGCACCTGCGGCCGCTACACTCAGTTCTTGTGGTGTGTCGCCAAGCTTCGTTTTCGCGTTAATAGCCACATTTAATGGGAAGTTTCCGTCAAGTGTTGCGCTCGCTTTTCCTTTCACCTCACCTTGTTCATGTACAACGGTCATTTCTTCAATAGCGACATCGCTGCCCTTAAAGTGAGCCTCTAACAGCGAGATGAGTGAAATGTGTTGTTTGCTCTCCCCTTGAATTATGTGTAGATCTTCTACTAAAAAAGTACCAAGAGACAAAGGAATAGGCGTAGCTATATTTGGTAGTACGGGGACGTCGTAGCTTAGTGAGTATGACGTAGGCAAAGCGCTATCAGTACTTGGAGCCTGTTCTTTTTTTAAAGCAGGTTTTTGAGCAGGCTGCTCACTATTAGTGTCCGGTGCATTGGTCATGGCTGCCGGTGAAGAGCTGGCAGCTTCATCTTGGTTTAGCAGAGCAATGCGAACACCTTTCGCGGCTATGCTGTCGAGTACAAGGGCGCTATTTCCTTCAAAATCGGTCAGCTCTAGTTCATCAATTTCTACTGTTGTCGTAATTAGAGCAAGTTTGATATTCGTTAGCGCTAAATACCCAACATCAATAGGCAGCGGTAATTCAATCTGGCCACCTGAAGGTGCATCATCGGAAGAGTCAGGCGCGTTTGAGCGCTGTGTAAGCGTAGCGTTTTCCAGCGTGACTTCATTGACACATACTCTGGGCTCAAACAAACAACGCCACGTTACATCAATATAGGCATATTGTGCAGTTACCTTCCATTGCGGGTTTTCCCATGCAACATTATGCACTTCTAAGGTGTCAGCGAACCCGCCTTCAATGGCATCAATAGAAAGATTATCAACAAATGTGTTGGCGATTAACTTGACGGTAGGGCCCCCTAGCGGGCTGATTAATACTGCATATATGCCCACCAGTATAAAAATAGGTGACAGCAAAATAGCCGAAAGCGTACGTTTTCTCATAGCTCAGGCCCCAAGATGATGTGAACACGCCAATCATTCTCTTCTTTAGATAGTCCTCTGGCTAGATAAACTCTAACTGCACCTATGGGCGACAGCCAGTGAACCCCTGGTCCTATACCATAAGCGAGGGAGTCACTGATATCATCGGCAGCTTTGCCAGCGTCTAAGAACGCAGCTATTCGCCAGTTATCAGCAATCGAGTATGCGTATTCAACGCTTGATGTGGCCAAGTATTTACCACCAATAGACTCAACGTATAACTTACCAGTCTCTGGGTTGATGAGCTCTGCTTTGGGTGATAAGTCACGAAAGCTAAACCCTCTAACGCTTTGATCTCCACCGGCGTAAAACCGCAGTGATGCGGGTACATCATCAAAGGAATTTGTTTTAATGGCGCCTAGTTCCCCGCGTAGAGTTATTCTGTGTTTATTGTTATATGTACGAATGAACATAGCCTCAACTACCGTTTTGATATAGTCGATGTCTGAGCCTAAACCTTCTTTCCCGTATTGCGCTAGCACTTGAAAATAGTTGCCGTTACTTATATTCAACTCACTGTCTTTTTTGCTATAGGTTAGTGAGTAGCCTGGTAATACGAGCGATGTGGTATTAGCTTCAAGCTCACCCTGGTCGTAAGTCTCTCTAAGGTAAGTGAGTGAATAATCCTGTTGCCAAGGCGATCCATCCTGTTGCCAATAACGATGTGCAGACAAAGATAAGGTTTCACTCTCAAAGGAAGTGTTGTTGTACTCTATAAATTGGTAACCCGCCTCGATGCTGGCGTAATCTCGGGTTATGTTTTTCATAGGAATGCGGTAGTCGGCGGTAACCGATTGTTCGGGTTCAGAAATGAAGATATCAGATGAGACCGAATGCCCTTTATCGTTTACCCAAGGACGCTCCCATCCCAAGCGAACCCTTGGTCCTGTATCAGTGGCGGCACCCATTGATACGTTAAACGCATCTGTGGGTCTATGAAGTAATGATACTTCTACTGGCACAAGTAAGCCTTCAGCTTCACTGACAACGGGGCGGGCAATAACCCTAGTAAAATACCCAGATTGATTCAATCTGCGGTTGAAATCACCAAGTAATGCAGACGAGTAGGCATCGCCCGCTTTGAAAGGCTTTAATCGTTCAATAATGTCCTTAGCCTTGTCATCCCCTACAAACTTTAACTCGCCAAATTGATATTGAGGCCCGCTTTGTGCAATTAAAAGCACGTTCGCTTGTTTTTCGTCGCGAACCAAATCCAAGCGAGTTGCCTGCCAGAAATAGTCAAAATAGCCGTTGGATAGCGCATAGTTGAACATAGAAGATTTAAACGATTCATAAATGGTTTGGTTGAGTACATCGCCTTCTTTAAGTTGTAACGAATTAAATCGCTCTCTAAAGGCTTTGTCTTCACGCCCTGCACCAATAATTTCACGGGTCACTTTATTTATCGTGAGCGGCGCATTTAACGCAACATCTACGGCGACCTTGTCACCTTCTAGTATGCGTACGTTTGTCTCACTGTTGTAAAAGCCATAAGGCTGTACTGCTGTTGCCACCGCTTCTGCAACTTCGTTTTGCCAATAGGGGTCCGTCAATAGCGCCTTTTCTACATCAAGCCCATTTAAATGCAGACGAATATTATTACGAAGCTTTGAGTCGTCTACGCCTTTGATGTCGTAAGTGATTGACTCTTGAGCAAACGATGCCATGCACAGTAACCACAACAGCGTGCAGCATGCAGCTTTGGTCAGTAAAGGCGTTGCTTGGGATGTTCTGAGCATAAATTGTCGGAAAAATAGGTCTTGCAAACTGGCAAGCCTGCTCCAAGTTGAAGGCATGAAAAGGCTAAATCCTTAAGGTAACGCTGGGCTTAGAAGCTTACCACTAGAGGGTAAAATCCATGTTCTATCTATGGTTAATAGTACCACATATACAGTTTGTATTCGCAAACTACGACGAGAGATCAAATAATTGCGCTAATGTTGATACTTTAAGCCTAGGTAGGTTTGTTTTTGTACATTATGGCCTGAGTTTGTATACTCAAGCTTGCATAGCTTTGAGGTTTACCCGTTAGCTAAGTTCCGCCAACAATAAAAATTTACAAGGGAATGTTATGTCTTATTTCAAGGCTTTCTCACCGGCATCATTTATTGCCATATTGCTGCTTACTATTTCAACGTATTTGAGTGCAGCGCCTGCGACAGAAAAAAGTACCTACGAAGCGTTTAGCTCGTTGCCAACCTATTGGACACCGTCATTGTCACCCGATGGAACGAAAATCGCTTTTGTTCAAAATGTTGAGCAAGAAGAAGCATTTGCCATGCTCGCAACTTACGACTTAAAAAAGGGGGAAAAGCATTACCTGCTGCGCTCTGACAATGAACGCGTAAAGATTAATTGGTACCACTGGGTAAACAACGAGCGCTTGGTAGTCAGTGCTCGTTACGAGACGCGGCGTGGCACAACCAAAGTGCACGACACGCGCTTGCTAAGTGTTAAATTTGATGGAGAGGGCGGCGCATTTAACATGGTTGAATGGGAACGCATTAAGCGCCGTGCTGGCAATCCTAGTCATATTCCACAATTTCACGATGATGTCATTGATTGGCTACCCGATGATCCCGAGCATATTTTAATAGCATTAGATGCCGAGGTGTTAGGCTTACCTTCGGTATATAAAGTTAATGTAAACACTGGTGGAGTAAGCCGAGTCGTGCGTGGTAAAAAACGTATTAGAGACTGGCTTACGGATCAACAGAGTAACGTACGTATCGGTATTTCTCTTAACTATGACACTGGCGAACGAGAGGTTTTTCTAAAAGAAGGTGACGACTGGCGAACCTTGTTTGCCTATAACGCCATGACGGAGAAGGGAGAATACCCTGTCGGCTTTGCAAAAGACCCTAATATTTTATACTTCAAGGGCTACAAAGGCGACTACCGCGCACTTTACACCCTAAACCTTAAAACCAATGAGCGAACGGAAGTTTATGCTGATGAAGGCTACGACGTAAACGGTAGCCTTATCTACTCACCGGTCACGCGAGATGCGATAGGGGTGCGACATGACGGCCGTTTTTATTGGGATGAACGCTATGTTGCCTTACAAAATGGTATCGATGTAGGACTTCCTGATTATGATAATACGCTAGTCAGTTTCAGTGACGATGAACAGACCTATATTGTTTACTCTGAATCTGACATCCTACCTGGCGTTTATTTGTTAGGAAATCGCAAAGAAGGTACGCTCGATGTGCTATTTCAGCAATACAGCCAAATAGACTCGACGCAATTATCCGAGCATCAGTTGATTGAGTACGAAGCTCGAGATGGGATCAAGATTGAAGCGTATTTAACTCTACCAAAGGGTGACGGACCTTTCCCAACTATCATTCACCCCCACGGAGGCCCGGGGGCTCGCGATTTCAGAGGTTTCGATTACTGGACAGCATACTTCACCTCGAAGGGCTATGCAGTTTTACGTCCCAACTTTAGAGGCTCTAGAGGTTATGGGTACAGCTTCGCCCAAAGCCAAATGAAAGGCTGGGGCTTAGCTATGCAAGACGACATCACGGACGCGGCAGGCTGGATGGTTAAACAAGGTTATGCGGAACAGGATAATATGTGCATTGTTGGCGCAAGCTACGGTGGATATGCAGCTTTAATGGCAACGGTTAAAACCCCTGATTTATTTAAATGCGCTGTGAGTTTTGCCGGCGTAAGTTCACTTAAACACGTCGTCATTCATTCTCGCCGTTTCCTGAACAATGAATTCGTTAAAAATCAGATTGGGGATGACTACGATGATTTAGAAGCGCGTTCACCTTATTACAATGCGGAAAGTATCAAGACACCTATTTTACTTGTACATGGCGAAGAAGACCGTATTGTTCCGCCTCTTCACAGTCGTTACATGGCTGATGAATTAGAAGACCTCGATAAAGTCTTTAAGTATGTAGAGCTTGAAAGTGGCGATCACCACCTTTCTATTCAGCGTAATCGACATTTGTTTTTTAAAGAAATGGATGCATTTTTGGATGCGCATTTGAAACCAGCCAAAAGCGGCGAGACGATGGCAGCAGACCTTACAACCGAATAGCTCCCGTTAAACATGTCAGTATTTACGACAAACGCGTGTGAGCTGACGGCTTTTTAACCAAATTTCAGGTATACTATACAAGGTGCGAATATTCGCGCCTTTTTAATTTCCCCACTTTATTTCATATTCGAGACTTTATGCCCCAAACATCTAATGGCGTATCTGATGATACTGCAGTTATGCAAAAGCCTGCCCTTGGCCTTGTTGAATTTGTTGCGTTGATGGCGACCATGACATCGCTGGTGGCACTCAGTATAGATGCTATGTTGCCCGCGCTTATTCAAATTGGTGAAGCTCTAAATGTAGAGGAGGCCCACCAAACTCATTTGATTGTAACCGTGTTCTTTTTAGGAATGGCGTTTGGGCAAATGTTCTTTGGTCCGTTTTCAGACAGCCGTGGTCGTCGTTTAACTATTCTTGTGGGGCTGTGTATTTTTGCTCTTGGTACCTTTGTGTGCATGCTGGCTACCAACCTAGAGACCATGCTGGTGGGGCGGGTTATTCAAGCGTTTGGAGTTTCTGGTCCTCGCATAGCCTCCATGGCCATTATTCGTGATTTATACGTGGGTGATGCCATGGCAAAAGTCATGTCGTTCATCATGATGGTGTTTATATTGGTGCCCATGTTGGCCCCCATTATCGGACAAACGGTGATGGAATTGACGTCATGGTTTCATATTTTCACTATGTTCCTCATAGTGGCTACTATGGCTGGAATCTGGTTTTTCTCTCGCCAGGGAGAAACCTTGCCTCGGGCGAAGCGCAGAAAATTCTCGCGCGCACATTTTTTTAAATCCTCAAAATTTATCCTGACCCACCCCGAAGTGATGGGTTACACCTTTGCGATGGGCTGTATTTTTGGGGCGTTTTTGGCATATTTAAGCGCGTCACAAACCATCTTTACTGTGTTTTACAATGTAGGTGAATGGTTTCCTTATATCTTCGCTACCCTTGCCTTTTCTATCGGTCTTGCCTCTTACTTTAACGGGAAAATGGTTATGCGCTTCGGCATGCGCAAGCTCTGTCGATTTGCGCTTAAAGGAGTAAATTGTTTTGCGGTGGTGTATTTGGCACTGTTATTTGCTTACGATGGTCTGCCGCCGTTAATTCCGACTGTGGCCGTTATGTTCGTTGGCTTTTTCTTCGTGGGCATACTGTTTGGTAACTTAAACGCTATGGCAATGCAGCCTCTTGGCGATATGGCAGGCTTAGGTGCTGCAATTATTGGCTGCTTTTCAAGCTTATTTTCAGTGCCCGTTGCGCTTATTGTCGATAGTTTTTTAAATGGGAACTTGATGCCAATAGGTTGGGGTTTTCTTATCTTTTTTGCACTGGCTTATGTGTCAGTTCGCTTCGCTGAACGCGTTCGGGAAGTGGTTGTTTCTTAACTAGGTAAGCATTTGTCAGTAACCGCTTCGGGTTAGACTCGGTGTAAAGAGAGATGTGACTTACTGAATTGCAGGCATAAAAAAGCCCGACCAAAATGGTCGGGCAAGAGGGCTTAGTTAAGCACCTAACGACAGAAACTGTCTTAACCTATGATAGCTTTCATGTCAGTCATGTAGCCACGTAAGGTCTTACCTACTGATTCCACACCGTGTGAGCGGATGGCTTCGTTAATTTCAACAAGGCGTTTGTTCTCTACTTGATTAGAAGTAGCTGCTAAACCCTTACCGATAACGCTGGTATCAATGGTAGGCATAAATTTCTCACGCAAAATCGGAATTGCTGCGTTGGCAAACAAATAGTTTCCGTATTCTGCTGTGTCGGAAATAACCACGTTCATTTCATACAAACGCTTACGTGCGATTGTGTTAGAAATTAGCGGTGTTTCATGCAGTGATTCGTAGTACGCAGACTCAGGCAGAATTCCAGCTTCAACCATTACGTCGAACGCCACTTCAACACCACACTTGATCATGGCAACTAATAAGATGCCGTGGTCAAAGAATTCTTGTTCGCTGATTTCGCCTTCGTAAGCTGGTGCGTTTTCAAACGCGGTCTCACCGGTTTCTTCACGCCACTTAAGTAGGTTCGCATCGCCGTTGGCCCAGTCTTCCATCATGGTGCGAGAGAACTCACCGCTGATGATGTCGTCTTGGTGCTTTTCAAATAGCGGACGAAGTAAATCAGTTAACTGCTCAGAAAGCTCAAACGCTTTCACTTTCGCAGGGTTTGAAAGACGGTCCATCATGTTAGTCACACCGCCAATCTTAAGTGCTTCAGTAATAGCTTCTAGGCCGTACTGAATAAGTGCACCTGCGTAACCTGGGTCAATACCGTCATCAACCATTTTTTCAAACGCAAGTACTGCTGCAACTTGTTGCATACCACATAAAATGGTTTGCTCGCCCATAAGGTCAGATTTAACTTCAGCCACAAATGATGACTCAAGTACACCTGCGCGGTCACCGCCCGTTGCACTTGCAAGTGCTTTGGCTTGATCCCAACCTTTACCTTCAGGGTCGTTTTCTGGGTGTACAGCAATAAGTGTTGGTACACCAAAGCCACGCTTATATTCTTCACGTACTTCAGAACCCGGGCTTTTCGGCGCACACATAATGACTGTGATATCGCTACGAATCTGCTGGCCTTCTTCAACAATGTTGAAACCGTGAGAGTAACCTAATGTCGCACCTTCTTTCATAAGCGGCATAACGGCTTCTACAACGCTAGCGTGCTGCTTATCAGGTGTTAGGTTGTAAACCACATCTGCTTCTGGAATAAGTTGTTGATATGTACCAACAGTAAATCCGTTACTTGAAGCGCGTTTGTAAGAGTCGCGTTGCTCATCAATGGCCGCTTGACGCAGCGCATAAGAGACATCTAACCCTGAGTCACGCATATTCAGGCCTTGGTTAAGACCTTGCGCGCCGCAGCCTACAATGACAATTTTCTTGCCTTTTAAGAACTGACAACCGTCAGCGAATTCATCGCGTGCCATGAAACGGCAGCGGCCAAGCTGATCTAACTGCTGGCGAAGTGACAGGGTGTTGAAATAATTAGCCATAAAAATTTCCGAACAACATTCATTTTTGTCAATATCAAACACCGACCTTGGCGTTGACAGACCTCGTCTATGACGACTTGGTGTTGAGACTAAAAGATTTCTTTTGTTTTGGAAAATGATATATTTGCAAGATAATATTGCAAAAAGTGAAATGTATATGGATTTTCGTAGTCTACAGCTCTTTAATCACCTAGCTACCAGCCTACATTTTGGCATTACCGCCGAGGCCATGTATGTGTCGCCTTCTACGTTAAGCCGGGTTATTCAACGCCTTGAGGACGAGCTAGGCTGCACGTTGTTTAAACGTGATAACCGCAAAGTGGCGCTAACTCACAGTGGGCACAAGCTGCTGTCTTTTTCAAAGCAAGCGCTGGCAGATTGGCAGCAATTAAAAATAGATTTAAAAGAGGACAACGACGCACTACAGGGGGAGCTCAGCGTATTTTGCTCTGTTACCGCCAGTCAAAGTCATTTGCCTGCAATGCTAAGACAATTTAGACAGCAGCACCCTGGAGTTGATATACGACTAATAACCGGTGACCCTGCCCTTGCCATCGAAAAAGTGAAAGGGAAACAGTGTGATTTATCTATTGCAATCTACACCCCTGATATGCCGACAGATTTACATTTCACCGCGCTTGATAATGTGCCTTTGGTACTTATTGCCCCAAAGGAGTGGCGGCTTACTCAACTAAGCCAGTTGGACTGGACCAAACATCAGGTGATCATGCCTGAAACCGGCCCAACCCGCCGTACCGCCTATCATTGGTTTGCCGAACACGGTATTCGCCCTAACGTATATGCCTATGTAGGGGGAAACGAAGCCATTGTAAGTATGGTGGCACTTGAATGTGGTGTGGGTTTTGTGCCTAAAGTGGTACTAGATCACTCCAGTATGGCCAATGCGGTAACCCAAATACCTGTTGAAGATATCGAGCCTTACGCACTTGGTTTGTGCTGTCTTCAAGACAAGCAAAACGAACCGCTTGTTAACGCCTTTATGCAGCTTAATTTGCAAACGCGTGGGTAAGTTTAAGGCATAGCTGGTGCTCAGCTAGCGCTTAACTGTTTAATAAGGTTATCGAGAGCGCGATAGCCTAATGCTTCAGCAATGTGTGCCCGCGATACGGCGTTTTCCTCTTCAATATCAGCAATAGTTCTTGCTACTTTTAATGTGCGATGAAACACACGCATAGACAAATTAAGCTGTTTAGCAGCGGCTTGTAAAAACTGTAAATCAGCGTCATCAAGTAAGCATATATCGGCAAGCTCACCCGCGTGCAGTGCACCATTTGGTTTGCCTTGCCGAAGCTCTTGTTTGTGACGAGCTGCAATGACTCGCTCTCGCGTTGCGTGTAACGAGTCGTTAGGGCTATTGGCACGCTCTGGCAGGTCGTAGTCAGGTAGCCGAGGCACTTCGACTTGGATATCAATTCTATCAAGCAGTGGGCCCGATAATCGGTTCAAGTAGTTGAGCTGTTGCTGCGGGGTTAGTCGGTTATCATCAATATCACCCGTCGGGCTTGGGTTCATCGCCGCAACTAGTTGAAAGTTGGCGGGGTATGTTGCGCTTCCTGAAGCACGAGATAAATGCACATCGCCGGTTTCTAGCGGTTCGCGTAAAACATCCAGTGCTTTTCGCCCAAATTCAGGGAGTTCGTCTAGAAACAAAATGCCATTATGAGCCAGCGATATTTCACCCGGTACAGGGTTTGAGCCGCCGCCAGTAAGTGCCACCGCAGAGCTAGTATGGTGGGGCGAACGCAAGTGGCGGGTTAAAAACCGCTCTGCATGCAGCTTTTCGCCTTTCACCGAATAGATGGCAGCAACTTCCAGCGCTTCTTCTTCGCTCATATCGGGTAATAGCGACAGCATTCGGCTAGCGAGTAAACTTTTGCCTGTGCCCGGAGGGCCAACCATCAAAAGATTATGTGCACCACTTGCAGCGATGATCAGGGCTCGTTTGGCTTGCTCTTGGCCGATAATATCGTCCCAACCAGTTGAAGAGTTGCGTGATGAATGAGAAGTGAAAGGTTGGCCTTTAGCAAGTTTTTTGTTGCCGGTAAGGTGTTCATAAACAGACAGTAAATCGAAAGCGGGATAGCGCGTTGCGTGAGAAACCAATGCAGCCTCTACGTCATTATCACCCGGGTATACGAGCGCAATATCTTCGTTTGCTGCTGCCATGACTACAGGAATCAGCCCGTTCACCGGCTTTATTTCACCGTTTAATGCAAGCTCCCCTACAAAGGCAATATTCAGCAAGCTAATGTCTGATATGTAGCCCGACGCAGCTAAAATGCCTACAGCGATGGGAAGGTCGAACCGCCCGCCAAACTTGGGAATATCTGCCGGCGCTAAATTGACGGTTATTCGTTTTGCGGGAAACTCAAAACCACTGTTTATCAGGGCGCTACGTACTCTTTCTCGCGCTTCTTTAACGCTGGTTTCTGCCATGCCGACCAGTTGAAAAGCAGGTAAACCATTAGCTAGGTGAATCTCTACACTTACCTCTGGCGCAGACACGCCCTGCCCTGCAAAGGTTTTAACAACAGCCATTCCCATATTGTGAACACCCCCTCTTGCTAGTCGCTTATTGTTCGCCTTAATGAAACCTTAAAGCATTGGCGCGGCCAAATAGCCGACGCACTAGGCTTAAACTCTAGTAAGAGTGAAGTGGAGATGTAACTGTACTAACGGTGGGAATTACGGATAGCGCACGAAAAGCTTGGCCTGTGGCAGCCCTCCCCATAAAACAGGTGCTTGGCGTTAATGATGGTCGTTATAGAATACAGGCAGCTGCCAATGCCAGCGCATGGCACCAAGCCTAAACAATACGGTTGTGACAAGGGCCGCAATACCACACCACTGTGTAGCGAGTTCCATTTGCATGCCTATTCCATAAACCACGCCCCCTGCAATACAGGTCATGGCATACAGTTCTCCGTTGAGTACCAGAGGTACCTCTCGGCAAATAACGTCCCGTAACAAGCCGCCAAATACACCAGTAATGGTGCCCATGGCAACCGCCACTGCCATGCCTGTGTCGTTGGTTAGGGCTTTCTCTATGCCAACCACGTTAAATAGCGCCAGTCCAAAAGCATCGGCGATTAATAAATAGTGAAACGGGAAGCGTGGACTTACTCGTAGCCAAATAATGGGAATAAAAGCGGCAATGAGCGTGGTATATAAGTAATCGGTATCAGCGATCCAAAACACGGGGACATCTAACATCACATCGCGAAGTGTTCCTCCGCCAATAGCGGTAGCACTGGCGAGGACCACCACGCCAAATCCATCCATGCGTTTTTGATAAGCCATAAGGGTGCCGGAAATTGCACATACAGCAACGCCTGCTAGGTTTAACCAGTGAAACCAATCGAACATGCTTTTTACCCTTTTACTACTAGTAAGAACTCGCTATTTCTGCCGCAAAAAACTTGATCACGCTGTGTGTTTCATGCTATTTCTTTGCGCAATACCAATTCGCGGTCTGCCGCGCATTGCGTGGAGGGGTAAAGCCATAACCCCGAACGAACAACATTTCATTTTTGTAATGCCAGAGGAATACGGCATTATAAGTCAAAGATATCATATAAAACAAAGCGCTACTGGTCTGTAAGCAGTTAGGCTTTGTCGCCCTTCGCTTGAACGACCTAAGATGATTTAATACATCATCAGTATGACATGCAATTTTGAGTAAAACAGCGCGTATTGGAAAACTAGCCAAAACATTACTGGTTTACCACTGTTTTTTAGTTTCACAAAAAGGTCTAGCGCCTAAACCTAGAACCTTAAATTAACGGGAAGGATTTATGCCCAAGTTACGTTCTGCAACTACCACGCAAGGTAGAAATATGGCCGGCGCTCGTGCGCTATGGCGTGCAACAGGAATGAAAGACTCTGATTTCGGCAAGCCTATTATTGCTATTGCTAACTCATTTACGCAGTTTGTACCTGGGCACGTTCACCTAAAAGATCTCGGCCAGTTAGTGGCGCGCAGCGTTGAAGAAGCGGGTGGTGTGGCGAAAGAATTCAACACTATCGCAGTGGATGACGGTATCGCCATGGGTCATAGCGGCATGCTGTACAGCCTTCCATCTCGAGAAATTATTGCTGATGCAGTGGAATACATGGTGAACGCACATTGCGCCGATGCCATCGTTTGTATTTCTAACTGCGACAAAATTACCCCGGGAATGCTAATGGCGTCTATGCGCTTGAACGTGCCCGTTATTTTCGTATCTGGCGGTCCAATGGAGGCGGGTAAAACCAAGCTTTCAGACCAGCTTATTAAACTAGACTTGGTTGACGCCATGGTCGCGGCAGCAGACGACAAGGTTAGCGATGCTGATACTGATGAAATTGAGCGCTCTGCCTGCCCTACCTGCGGCTCATGTTCAGGGATGTTCACTGCGAACTCCATGAACTGTCTAACCGAAGCGTTAGGTTTATCCTTGCCGGGCAACGGCTCTATGCTGGCTACCCACGCCGACCGTGAAGGCTTGTTTAAGCAGGCCGGAAAGCAGATTGTTGAGCTTTGTAAGCGTTACTACGGCGATGATGATGAAAGCGTATTGCCACGCAATATCGCCAACTTTAAAGCTTTCGAAAACGCCATGAGCCTAGACATTGCTATGGGCGGCTCAACCAATACTATTCTGCATTTGCTAGCAGCAGCAATGGAAGGTGAAGTGCCTTTCACTATGGATGATATCGACCGTTTGTCTCGCAAAGTGCCTCACCTTTGTAAAGTGGCGCCTTCTACGCCGAAATATCACATGGAAGATGTACACCGAGCGGGTGGCGTTTTAGGTATCTTAAACGAACTTAATAAAGCGGGTTTGCTGAACACCGATGTTAACCATGTTTTAGGTAAACCGCTTACTGACGTTATTAGCGAGTGGGATATCACTAATCCAGAAAATAAAGACGCAATTACTTTCTATCGTGCGGGCCCTGCGGGTATTCGTACAACTAAAGCCTTTAGCCAAGATTGTCGCTGGGATGAAGCTGATGATGACCGCGAAAACGGCTGTATCCGTTCCATCGAGAATGCGTTTAGCCAAGAAGGCGGCCTAGCGGTGCTTTATGGCAACTTAGCAGAAGATGGCTGTATTGTTAAAACCGCAGGTGTGGACGAGTCTATTTTAAAATTCAACGGTACTGCCCGTATTTACGAAAGCCAAGACGACGCGGTAGCAGGTATCTTGGGCGATGAAGTAAAAGCCGGTGATGTGGTCTTTATTCGCTACGAAGGCCCTCGTGGCGGGCCGGGTATGCAAGAAATGTTGTATCCAACGTCGTACTTGAAATCTAAAGGATTGGGTAAACACTGCGCCTTAGTAACAGACGGGCGTTTTAGCGGCGGCACTAGTGGCTTGTCTATTGGACACTGCTCCCCCGAAGCTGCCAGTGGCGGAGGCATTGGCCTAGTGGAAGATGGGGATAAAATTGAAATAGATATCCCTAACCGAAGCATCAACATTGCTATTAGCGATGAAGAACTAGCAGAGCGTCGCGCGAAAATGGAAGCCAGTGATAAGCCTTG
The DNA here is from genome assembly GCF_902705805.1 of Alteromonas alvinellae. Lineage (NCBI taxonomy): Bacteria > Pseudomonadati > Pseudomonadota > Gammaproteobacteria > Alteromonadales > Alteromonadaceae > Alteromonas > Alteromonas alvinellae. The sequence continues at coordinate 77,360 of NZ_CACSIH010000113.1, forward strand.
GAAGCCGAAAGATCGCGTTCGTGAAGTCTCCACATCACTTAAAACCTTTGCGGCGTTAGCAACCAGTGCCGACAAAGGTGCAGTGCGTGATGTGACTAAGCTGGAAAATCTATAATGGCAGCCGAACACGTTAGCGATCATGAATACTTAAAGAAAATCCTACTTGCCCCTGTTTACGATGTAGCAGTGGCAAGTGAACTTTCCTATATGTCTTTGCTTTCAGCCGAGCTTGGCAATGAAATTTTTCTGAAACGGGAAGATCAGCAGCCGGTAAAAAGCTTTAAGCTGCGCGGTGCCTATAACCGTATTTGTTCACTAAGCGACGAGCAATTGCAAGCTGGCGTAATTGGCGCCTCGGCGGGTAATCATGCACAAGGCTTAGCGTACAGCGCAAAAATGAAGGGCATTCAGGCGACCATTGTCATGCCTGAAACCACGCCTGATATCAAGGTAGATGCAGTACGCCGCTTCGGTGGTGATAACGTGAATGTGGTATTGCATGGCACCAGCTTTGACCAAGCGAGTAACCACGCTAAAGCATTGTGCGAAACCCATGGCTATACCTTTGTTCCGCCTTTTGACGATCCCGATGTCATCGCGGGGCAAGGCACAGTTGCGCGAGAACTGCTAGAGCAAAACCCCAATCTTGATATTTTGTTTATAGCTGTTGGCGGCGGTGGTTTAGCCGCGGGTATTGCGGTGTACCTAAAGCAATTAAAGCCAAGTATAAAAATTGTAGCAGTAGAGTCAGAAGAGTCGGCCTGTTTTATTAAAGCAAAAGCGCAAGGCGCGCCAACAGAGCTTGAAAGCGTCGGCATTTTTGCCGATGGGGTAGCTGTTAAAGTAATGGGGCAAGAGACCTTCCGCCTGTGTAATCGTTTAGTCGACGAAACCATTACCGTTACCAATGATGAAATCTGCGGGGCTATAAAAGATATCTTCGATGACACCCGTGTTATTGCTGAGCCTGCGGGCGCATTGTCGGTGGCGGCAATTCGTAAATACGCAAAGCAACATGACCTAAAAGGTAAAAAGCTGGGCGGTATTCTGTGTGGTGCAAACATTAACTTTCACACCCTGCGCTACGTGTCTGAACGCTGTGAGTTAGGCGAGCAGAAAGAAGCCGTCTTTGCGGTTAAAATTCCCGAAACCAAAGGTGCGTTTAAACAGTTTTGCGAGTGCGTTGGGGCAAAAGCAATAACCGAATTTAATTATCGCTATGCTAGTGAGAGCGAAGCACATATTTTTGTTGGCGTTAAGCTTAAAGGCGGGCAGCAAGAGTTTGCTGCACTGCAAAGCGACCTTGAAAGCAAGGGGTATGACTGCGTTAACTTAACGGATAATGAGTTAGCCAAACTCCATGTTCGTCACATGGTTGGTGGTAGGCCGCCGACAATACTTAACGAGCAAGTATTTAGCTTTGAGTTTCCGGAGCGCCCGGGTGCGTTATTGAATTTCTTAAATACGTTGGGTGAACAGTGGAACATTACGCTATTTCACTATCGTAACCACGGCGCAGCAGAAGGTTTGGTACTGGCTGGCTTTGATATCGCCCCAGAAAGTCGAGATGACTTTAACCAGCATGTTGCCGAGTTAGGTTATAAGGTTGAAGAAGTAACGGATAATCCTGCATATCGCTTTTTCCTGTCGCAACCAGCGTAAAGTCTTATTGGTATGCCGAAAAGGCTTTGATAACAATACATATACGAACAATGGCTCGTTTTTAACCGTTTTCGCTTTGTACTGCTTCACGTTAAGCGCAAGTTTACCGAGGAGCGATACAAAGCGGCACTATTTTGACCTTATTGGCTTCGCATTTGTAGAGCGTTGCGTATCTGCATCAAAAGAGGCCATTGACTAGGTAGGCGCACAATAAAAAACCCATGCTAATGCATGGGTTTTTGCTAAGACTAATGCAAAGCTGCTGCCTGCGACAATATCGCTAATTTGCAGAGTTGAGGGCAACATTTTCCAAATGCTGAATCATTTCAGGCCATATTAAGTCCATAACATCAGCGCGCAACGCCTCACACTCTTCCGAGTATTTTAGGCTACCGTCTTTTTCAGAATCTAACCAATGGTTATCTTTTAGAGCACTGATAAAGCTAGACAGTACGTTCTTATCGTAGAATTCAGGTGAGCTAAGCCCGTAAAGCGCTGATAAACGCTCGGCGACTTGTTTACTTTCTCGTTCTAATGCACTGCGGCTAATTATTTTTTCTTTATCTAAAATAGTTAATACCACGGCATAACGCTGTAATGTTTCCTGCATACAACGGCTTAATAGCCATGATGAATGGAATTGTTTGCAGTGTGCATCTGGCGGTAAAAGCTCGCCATCTTTTTGGCGTAATAGCCCGTTGTCGAGCATCGCTGTGATCAGTGCGTCAGTGTGCGCAAGCGCTTCATCTTGGGTAAGGTGCAAGAACAGCTCTTTTTGCAGCAACGGATAAAGTGCAGCAATAAGCTGAAAAATGCTGCTCTTCGTAGTGCCTTTCTTCGCAAATATAGAGGCCATAATAAGACCAGGGATTGCGAATAAGTGCAAAATGTTGTTGCGGTAATAGGTCAGGTACACCGCGGACTTTGGCTGTGGACTGATCAAGCGCCCGTAATCATCTTCGTTGATATCAAAGCGACCTAACTTGAGCGTATCGCGCAGTAGTTCTTCCGCCGACGAATCTGGAATGGTGGCATCATCGCTGAACGGCACGGCTTTAAATAAATCCATGAAATCGCCCATGGCTTGTTTAAGCTCGGCTTCGCTCATGGTTTGTCTTTTAGAAGATAATAGACATAACGAGGCTAACGCCATACCGTTTAATGCAGCCGCACGGTTAATGCGGGTCATTACGTTGTTAGCCAACTCATTAACGGCAGGGGTTAACCAAGCCGGCTTTTTCTCAGGTTCGGCGTCGCGGCAATCTCGCCAGTTTGGTACATGGCTTTCAAGAAACTGGTTAAGCGCAATAGGCTCACCAAAGTTTACATAACCGTGCCCGTAATTTTTAAGTTTACGAATGGCAGAGAACACCTGAAGGTTAGATTCTTTCTTCTTCTTAGAGCCTTTAAGCTCGTTCAAATAGCTCTTCACTTCCATCACATTTTCATAGCCAATGTAGACAGGCACTATGCTTACAGGGCGGTTAACACCTTTAAGCATGGCTTGAATAGTCATGGCTAGCATACCGGTTTTAGGCGGTATTAAGCGACCCGTTCGGCTACGACCACCTTCAGGATAGTATTTTACTGAATAGCCTTTGTTAAACAGCAGCTCTAAATACTCTCTAAATACCGCGGTGTAGAGCTTGTTGCCTGCAAAACTGCGACGTAGGAAGAATGCTCCGCCACGGCGGAATACCTTGCCCACAGGCCAGAAATTTAGATTAATACCTGCTGCAATATGCGGTGTTACCATACCTTCGTGATAAATCACGTAGGTTAATAGCAGATAGTCCATGTGACTGCGGTGACACGGTACATAAATGATCTCATGACCATTGGCGGCGAGTTCACGAATGCGATCAGCGTGACCTACACTAATCCCGTTATAAATCTTGTTCCAAATGCGTGTGAGCAGTCTGTCACCAAAACGGATAAGTCCTTCACGGTAATCTGCAGCAATCTCAGTGATATAGCTCTGTGCAGTTTCCTTTGCTTTTTCATGCGTCACTTTTTTGCTTCGCGATTCTTCAGCAATGGCTCGACGCACTGCATCTGAACCTAACACACTGTTATTTAGTTCCTGACGCTCTAGCAAGGTGGGGCCGGTCATGCTTTGACGCTTACGCTGAAAGTGAGTACTCGCCACACGTACGAGTTTGTGAGCAATGCTTTGATCGCTGCCGTGTTGGTTAGACATGGCACGTGCAGAAACGGCTTTAGAATAGTTAATGAAGTTATCACGGCCTAAAAATAGCACGATGAACAATTTGCGAAGCCAGCTTGGAGCTGCAGCTTCCGTAATTAAATCGCTTAAACCAGGGTTCCCGCGCCCCGGGGCACGACCCCACGTGACGTAGACAGGTACGACCTGTAAATCTAGATTTTCATGGTCTCGATGTAAATGAAAAAGGTCAGTGAAAACCTCTTCAATCCCAGTATCTTCGACTGACGAGCGAAAAATAGGCTGGGTTTTACGTAAGAACAGCGTCGACGAATATTCTCGCCCTGCCAATGTGAGCGTATCTGTAGGACTAGGTAAACCTAGCGCTTTTGTCGACATTCTCAGTGCAAGTTGGTCTGTCACTGAGTTGTTGGGAAGTAGATAAACAATAGGTTTGCTTTTATCTATTCCTAGTTCGGTTTCAACGTTAACTGGAATACTGTGAGCTTTGACCAGCAACTTAACAGGATAATGAAACACCGACAGAAGGGCTTTTCGCATCCACGACATGAATTATGTAATCCTATGAAATAAAAACGGGTGAAGTGTAACACAATCGCATCACAATCTCGCGACTCGCCAATCTTATCGCTTTTCTGGCGTTACAGACTCTTTGTTGCACAGAAAGTTCACAAGAGCTTGCGTCTTTCGTGTTCGGGAAGATCTGGCAAGCTTCCTAACTTCATTCTGGGAATTTGTAAGGGAGCAGCCATTCTTGCATTCCCGCGCTTCGCTAGGAAACTAGCCAGCGCCTTCTGAATGGAAAATTATCTATACAGATTGGTATTTCATTGCGATAAGTTGAGACTGTTACTACTTTTATAAAGGTCAATGAATATGAGCAAGATGTAGTGGATGATCAAAACCGCCTGAAGACAATTGATGAATTTATGCTTAACAACGAGGTGCCATTAGATCTCAACGATCTTATGGTGGTGTTAGCTGCGGCATACAAAGTGCCTATTGCGCTAATTGGCATCGTTGGTGAGTTTGAAGAGGTTTTCAAAGCGCGATATGGGACTTCACTTTCCAAGGTGAGTAGGGAACATGCATTTTGTAGTCATGTCGTGCAAGAGCGTCAACAAGTTGTTGTAAACAATGCCCAAGAAGACCCAAGATTTAAAGACAACCCTCTAGTGACGGGTGAGCCGCACATCTGCTTTTATGCAGGCACACCCATTGAAATTAATGACGAGGTTATCGGTGCTGTCTGTCTTATTGATACCGTTCCAAGAGAAATTGACAAGAAATGTCTAGAAGTTCTAGATCGAATTGGCGCGCTTGTCAGTCAGCATATTTCTCTTTCAAAAGAACACGAAGCACTCAAGCGTGAGCATGGGTTAATAGAAAAGTCCCCTATTGTTCTGGCTACGTGGCGAAATACTACGTCGCTCAAACTGGTTCATATCTCAAAGAATAGCGAGCGCGTATTGGGCATATCGTCCCAAGATTTACTGAGCGGCGCAGTCGAGCTTGGCGATGTTTTGACACAAGACGCTGAGGGCGACTTTACATTCGCCATGCAGGCCCATATGGAGGGCGTGGAAACGCATACCTGTCGTCTTCAAATTGCCACGCCCACACGTACCATTTGGGTAAGTATGATCTCTACGGCTAGTTTCCGTGAAGACGGTATGTTGTATTCCGTTCAGGCATTTCTATTTGATACCAGCGACCAAAAATATGTGGAAGACAAGCTCAACAAAACAAACCAGCGTATGCGACTATTATTGGAGGCCTCTGAGTTAGGTACGTGGGATTGGAATTTGACCGCTGATGTAAACCAAGTCAACAAACGCTGGTGCGATATTGTCGGTCTTGAATATGAATACTATGACACCAGTTCGCGCTTTTTCAGACAGCTGATTCACCCTGCGGATTATGTGAAAGTAGAAAAGCAGTTACACGAACATATTGCTGGAAAGAGCAAGGTTTTCAATACTACGTTTCGCATGAGGCATACTAACGGCTCTTGGGTTTGGGTCGAAAGCTATGGAAAAACTGTAGAATCTGACATTCTGGGTAAACCCACCCGGGTTGCCGGAATTCATCGTGACATCACCCAACGAATGGAAAGCGAGCTTCACGAGAGAAAGAAAACTCAGCTCCTGCAATTTATTAATAAGACCCGAGCTTCATACCTTCAAAACAACGATTTGACCTTGGCCTGTCAAACAGTATTGCCCGAACTCATTGATATTTCGGACAGTCAGTTTGCTTTCGTAGGGCAAATGAAAAATGAAGGCGATGCATCGAGGCTGTTTATCCATGCCATTTCCGAAATCGTTTGGGACACCAGCAGCTTCACACAATATAACGAGTATAAAAAGCGCAATTTATACTTCAGCAGTTTTGATAACCTCTTCGGTACCACTATTGTAACGGGAGAAATTACGATAAGTAATGCTTCTGGGAGTCATCCGAAATCTAAAGGTGTGCCCCAAGGGCATCCGCGAATTAGCCGTTTTTTAGGTTTGCCTATCAAAGTCAAAGACAGAGTCGTGGGTATGATTGGTTTGGCCAATAAGTTTGAACCCTACTCTATAGAAGATGCCAAATTTCTACAGCCTCTTTTAGATGCATTAGCCGGTCTATTCTATGCAGTAGAATTAGAAGATGCACGCGCTGTCGCTGAAGAAAAGCTGCGGCAATTAGCTATGACTGACTCATTAACGGGTTTGTATAACCGAAGAGCATTTATTAACGAGTGCATCGTGTTTTCAAAACAGCATCATAGTGCGTGTGTGGCAATTATAGATATCGACTATTTTAAACAGGTAAACGACACGTACGGTCATGACGCGGGTGACCAAGCGTTAATTACTGTTGCGCAAAAAATAGCGAAACAAAATCGTTCACCCAACGTGGTTGCGCGACTTGGCGGAGAAGAATTCGCTGTTGTGATGCTGGGCAAAAATAGAAAAGAAATTAACACGCAGCTAGAGGCGCTGCGTATAGCCGTTGAAGAAAGTGTTGTTAACTATAAAACCGATCAAATAAACCTTACCATCAGCATAGGAGCTACTTTTGTCGATAGTACCCACGGCGCAGACTTTAGCGCGCTGTTATCAACCGCTGACAGAGCCCTTTATAAAGCAAAAGAGCAAGGCCGAAATCGCGTTGTCTGGGGAGACGATTGACCGTCACTGCATGTCGATAACCGCTAGCGACTTGTGTATCAGGCAACAGAGATATTGCCAGGAAAACGAAGATAAGTTATAAAAACCGAACATTTTAATGTTATAAACAAACTAGGCATGTGTCGTACTTTTGGCTGATGTTAGGCCACCATGCCTTACAAATCAGGGACGATGTATGAACACTTCGCGCTTGGGTTTCTCTGGCCTTTTTTCTATTCTAGCTCTTACAGCCTGTGGTGGTGGAGGGGGCTCGGACTCTCCGACTAACCCGACACCTGCACCGCCCCCAGAGCCCACTTCATTAGAAATTTTATCGAACCCCTTAGACTACTCGATAGCACAGCTAGACACTGCAGCTAAGCGTTATGCTGATAATAGCTATACGGGTGAAACAAACGTTGCAATCGCTGACATCAGCGCTGTGCAAAATGTATATATTACGCTTTTTGGTGAAGATCTCGCTAGTTCACCTTATCTTGACATATTTGAAGTTTCTGAACTTGTCGATGCTAACGGCAACATTGATGGCGTTATACAATGCTCAGATAGTGGCTCAATCAAGTACTCTGGAAAACTCGATTTAAGCACAGGCCTCGGAACTATAATTGTCGATTATGACCAATGCCTACACTATTATTTGAGCGCGTATCACGATGGTCAATTTTCTGTGGCTATTACGAAATCAGATGACGACAATTTCGAGGCAACGTCCTATTTTACGAGTCTTTCGATAGGAAGAGGGAGTCAACGTGCAACGCTAAAAGGGTTAATGAAAGCTGAAATAAGTTACGACCCACGCACGGGTTACTACAACGAAGAACTCATTCAGTACATGGCCGCGACCTTTAACGGTGAAGCCTATAAAATAAATGGAACTGCTTTCGATGGCTTTAATGGGTTGGGGTATTCCTCTGAGTTCGAGGGGACAATGCATATTGGCTCAAAAGGTAAGCTTGATTTTTCTTACTTCTCAGAGGAAGGAGGACTACCTTATGCTTCCCAAGGTTCTCTTGTAGTTAAAGGCAATAGAACCGCAGGCATTGATATTATGCAAGGTGCGGTTCGCTATGGTGAAGATACGAACGGGGATGACACCTATGATGTTGGCGTGTTTTTCAGCAGTATCGAGACATTTGCAAGCAGCAATACCGCGAACATCGTTCTATCCGATATAGAAACTATTTCAGCGCCTCCCGTTGCTGGTGAACCCTATTATTATGCTTATGACCCTGTTTACACGTCTGACGATATAACCGTTGATGAGGGGTATTATTACGACTCTGATACGCCTGAATCTGACCTGTCAGTATCTTACCGCTGGTACATTAATAACGTTGTTATAGAGGGTGTTAGCGGCAGCACACTGCCTGCTTATAACGCGGTATTCGGCGATGAACTGAAAGTAACTATGGTAGTGTCCGACGGTGTTAATATCGTTGAATCACAACCCGTTTTTATCACTATCAGTGACTCTCCAATGACACTTGTCGTCTCCAATATGCCTGAATCGGTAACTGCTGGTGGTTACGTCGAGTTCACGGTAAGCATGACTGACCCCGATCAAATTAATAGTGATGTTGCAGGCCAGCTTGTCGCTGCACCTACAGGAGTTACCTTAAACGACAACGGCTTACTAACGTGGCAGGTGCCCGACAGTCAACTGTTCAATGCGCAAACATATATCTTTAGCTTTGCGAGTCTGGATGGCGATGAGAGCCTGCAAACCGTAGAAATAACTGCTTATGCAGATAAAGCGCCGGCGTTTGCTCGCACAACTTCAATAACACCAATTTATAATAGAGGTTTTGCGATTGCCTCAACCAAGGGTGGGAATGAACTCATATCCGTCAATCATCGAAATGTGGGCGCCTTCTCGTTAAACGGGAATAAACTAGAAAATACCTATGTGTACCCTTACAAGTTACCTACCAGAGGAGAAATTAAAGGCGTTTATACACAAGATGCTGACGGTGATAGCAATGATGAAATCTATATCCTTACTGAACAAGGCTTGTCAGTTATAAAAGATCGTAACGACAACGCGGAAACTGTATTTGTAGCAGAGGATAAAATTACGTCAGGATGGTTTTACGATATTGATAGCGACGGTATTGAAGAAATTGCATACCTTCACGGCGATCATTATTACGATGCGACTTCTATCTCCATTCATAATGTAACAACTGGTGAGAAGTTACAGCAGTTCGATGTCGATGGTGTATCAACCCTTTCTTTTGGTAATGTGGACGACGACGCGTCTATCGAGTTGGTGACTAACAATGGTTACGTCTTCGATATTAATAGCGGCGCTAATCAATGGCTTTTTGGCAATGGGTTTAGCGACGCTTACGTCGCTGTCGGTGATATGAACAACGACGGTGTCGATGAAATCATTGGTGCCGACCGTTGGGAGAATATTTCAGTCTATTCAGCGGTATCGAAAAGTAATTTGGCGACAGCTGAGCATAACGATATCTGCGATTTGAGCTATAGCAAAGATGACCATACAAATAAGGGAATGTTTGTAATTTCTGAGTGCCAGTGGGGAGAGGTGAAAGCTTTCACGCTTGAAGGTGGTCAAATTTCGGAACAATGGAGCGTTATTCATAATACGTATAGCGGTATGTCGCTTTTAATCGGCGACCTGAATAACGATAGCCGAAACGAAATAATCTGGACCGGCGACAGCGAAATTCAGGTTGCACAGCAAGATGCTGAGGGCGACTACGTCTTATCAGATATACAAACTGAAGCACACTCTTCTAATTACTTTGCTGCCGGCTGGGCCCCTTTTGGTGATAATGATGAAAGAGCAGTCTTTGTTAGTGAGACAACTAACTACTACACATCAATTCAGGTGCTGTCAGTTAACACGAAGAATGAACTTACCATCAGCGACGAACTTGGCGACGATGTTTTTGACTATAGCAGACCCGTTGTTACTGACTATAACAATGATGGCGTGGGTGAATTATTCACAGGAGCTTTGAATAGCAATACATCATTCAACGTAGTTAAGTTGTCAGATAACTCAATTCAGTGGTCACTGAGCCAAAATCAAAACAGCCAAATCTCACTCATCGAAGCAATAGACGTTAATGACGATAATTTTGTTGATGCGGTCATTGTTGAAAACAATCGACTTAAAGCATTCGATATTGAGAACCAAGTTCTCATCGACGCTGTCATTAATGAGTTTTCAATTGATACTGTCGCTGAGCTCACCAATAATGGCGAACACTTCTTTGCTGTTAGTGGCTATGAATCATTAAAGCTCTATACAATGCAAGATGGCGAGTTTGTCGGACTAAATGCACTAGATGTTTCTTGTAGTCAATTGATAAGAATTAATGCTGATGGTGACGACGCCTCTGAGTTCGCATGCTTAGATAGAAACTACAATAGAATAAATATTTATGACGTAACAAATGACGCCTTGGTACTTAAAGAGGCCATAACGCCTACATTCAATCTTCAGAATATAGCCGTTATTCCAACGACATCGTCTAATCAATCAATACTTGGCATTTACCAAGCTGAAGAATATGACTCATCGTATGGATATTATGACAACGTTGCTTACCGAGTCACTGAAATAGATAACAAAGGACATGTCATTTGGCGTAGCCCTTCCATTGGCATTAATCATGTCGATGGTATGCGTACCCGAAAGAACAATGCCGGTGAAGTAGAGCTTCAAATAGGTAATCCGAACATGGCCCTTCTTGTGAAATAAAGGTAATACACTTGTCGCTGTCTATTGCTTATGGCAAAAGACGCGGCAAGTGCTTGTTATTTAGTTTTAGGTGTATATACTTACAGGAACTGTATGAACAGACAGGTCTTTTATGCGCCCACTCACAGCTCGACAAACAGAAGTTTTAGAACTTATCAAAACTACCATGCAAGAAACGGGGATGCCGCCTACGCGTGCGGAAATCGCTCGTCAACTTGGTTTTCGTTCTGCCAACGCTGCAGAAGAACATTTGAAAGCCTTGGCGCGTAAAGGCGTGATAGAAATTCTGCCGGGTACCTCTCGGGGTATCAAACTCAATATTCCCCTCGAAAATGACGTACCTGAAGAAGAAGGCCTACCTCTCATCGGGCGTGTGGCGGCGGGTGAGCCAATTTTGGCGCAAGAGCACGTAGAATCACACTACAAGGTAGACCCTGCACTGTTTCAACCTCAAGCAGACTTTTTACTGCGTGTTAACGGCATGAGCATGAAGGACATAGGTATTTTAGATGGTGATCTCCTTGCTGTGCATCGCACCACCGATGTTCACAATGGCCAGGTTGTTGTGGCACGTGTAGACGAAGACGTTACGGTAAAGCGTTTAGAGAAACGTGGTCGTGAAGTATTACTTCATGCCGAAAACGAAGAATTCGCACCTATTCGAGTAGACCTAGCCAACGAACCTTTTGCTATTGAGGGGATCGCAGTGGGCGTTATAAGAAACGCGGATTGGATGTAAGGTTTTAACACCTTCAATGAAAAGCGGCGCACTAGCCGCTTTTTTTATGCCTTTTATTGCTTTATTTCTACCAGTTTTCTGGAGTTAGGGTGACTAAGCACGCTTTTAAAAAACGAACCCAAACATGACTGTCAGAAAACGTATTAAGCGTATTTTGCCTGTGAATGAACTAATGAATATGCATTCATTATTTTAAAGTCTGTTTGAAAATAAATATTAGCAACCTATTAGTTGTTGATTTTATGATCAAATGATTGCTGATAAAACCTTTGTGTTGTTCAAAATGTGCGTTTGATTTTATCCTCGGCTACTACATGCTCATTTCTTTTTCCATCCAATATGTAACGTAAGGCTGCCAAATAAAATGATTAAAAATTGAACACTTCGTTAAATTTTTAACAGAAAAGACTAGACGGCACGGCATTATTGCGCAATTCTTAGACAAAGATTAACAAAATAATAACAATGACTCTTAATTTGTTTTACAAGTTGAGGTAATGGGTCAATCGTTCGCAAACCATTTGGTAGGGCATCGCGCAAAATAATCAGCGTTTTTGGTCTTGCTATTACGGAGGTGCTGAGTGAAACAACTAACGACCGTTTTCGCAAAATGGTGTTCAACAATACCGTTTTTGCTTCTTTCCCCTTTGCTTCTTGCCCAAGAAGTCAGTGAAGAGGCTTCTTCACTAAACTTAAGACGCGGTGCCACTGACATCAGTGGCCAGGTTTACGACCTCCACATGCTGATGTTTTTTATATGCGTTGGCATTGCTGTTGTAGTGTTTGGGGTTATGTTTGCCTCGATGTATCTGCACAGAAAGTCCCGTGGCGCGAAGCCAGCAAATTTTCATGAGAACGTGAAAGTTGAAATTGCTTGGACCGTTATCCCCTTTCTTATTCTTATTTTTATGGCTGTGCCTGCAGCGAATACGCTGATTGCGATGGAAGACACATCTGAGCCTGACATGACTGTGCTAGTAACAGGCTCACAGTGGAAGTGGCACTACAAGTACATGGACAGCGACGTTGAGTTTTATTCATTGCTTGCTACTCAACGCGAGCAGATAGAGAACAAGTTCCAGAAAACAGATAACTACCTGTTGGAAGTAGACCGCCCATTGGTTATCCCGACTGGAAAAAAAGTACGCTTTCTTATTACTTCAGACGACGTTATCCACTCTTGGTGGGTTCCTGATTTTGCGGTGAAAAAAGATGCCAACCCCGGCTTTATTAACGAGTCTTGGGCCAAGGTGAATGAGCCTGGTATTTATCGCGGACAGTGCGCAGAACTTTGTGGGAAAGACCACGGCTATATGCCGGTTGTGGTGATTGCTAAAGAGCCTGCTGAATTTGATAAATGGATGGGCGAACAAGAAGAAATTGTTCGTAAAGCAAAAGAAGAAGAGCAGCGTCTACTTTCTATGAACATGTCGATGGATGAGTTAATGAAAGTTGGCGAGCGTGTTTACAACACCACCTGCGCTGCTTGCCATATGCCAAATGGTGAAGGTTTACCTGGCGTGTTCCCGGCATTAAAAGGCAGCAAAATGGCGTTAGAAGATCAGCAAGGTCACATTGATATTGTACTTCACGGTAAGTCGGGTACTGCTATGCAGGCGTTTAGCAAAATGCTAAGCCTTAAAGAAATTGCAGCGGTAGTGACTTATGAGCGCAATGCTTGGGGCAATAACACTGGCGACATGGTTCAGGCCAAAGACGTCAATGCAGTGGCAAACGGAAACTAGGAGCAGAAAAATGAGCAAAGCAACTGAAGTTATTTCGCCTGATACCTCTGCGCCTCATAGCGGTCAAGCACATGGCGATCACCTACATGATGATCATGAACACCACGATCATATTCCTAAAGGGATAACGCGCTGGTTGTTTACCACTAACCATAAAGACATAGGCACACTTTACCTGTGGTTTGCCTTTATCATGTTTTTAGTTGGTGGTGCGATGGCCATGGTGATCCGCGCTGAACTATTCCAACCTGGTCTACAAATTGTAGAGCCAAACTTCTTTAACCAAATGACCACGGTACACGGACTTATCATGGTATTTGGTGCAGTAATGCCTGCCTTTACTGGGCTCGCAAACTGGCTTATTCCCATGATGATCGGCGCCCCTGACATGGCGTTACCGCGCATGAATAACTGGAGCTTCTGGATTTTACCTGGTGCCTTTCTCATTCTACTGAGCTCGCTCTTTATGGAAGGCGGCGGCCCTGCTTTTGGTTGGACTTTCTACGCCCCCCTTTCAACGACTTACAGTGGCGATTCGACAGCATTGTTTGTGTTCTCTGTTCACATCATGGGTATTTCATCCATTATGGGTGCGATTAACGTGATTGTGACCATCTTTAATATGCGTGCACCAGGCATGACCTGGATGAAAATGCCGCTGTTTGTATGGACGTGGCTTATCACAGCGTTCTTGCTGATTGCGGTAATGCCAGTGCTCGCCGGCGCGGTTACCATGGTGTTAACGGACAAGTTCTTTGGCACCAGCTTTTTTGATGCTGCTGGTGGCGGCGACCCGGTTATGTTCCAGCATATTTTCTGGTTCTTCGGGCACCCTGAAGTGTACATTATGATCTTGCCCGCCTTTGGCATTATCTCGCAAATTGTTCCTACCTTCTCTCGAAAGCAGCTGTTTGGATACGCGTCTATGGTTTACGCCACGGCGTCTATTGCCCTGCTCTCATTCGTTGTGTGGGCTCACCATATGTTTACTACGGGCATGCCGGTGTACATGGAAATGTTTTTCATGTTTGCCACCATGCTTATCTCGGTGCCAACTGGGGTAAAAGTGTTTAACTGGGTAGCGACCATGTGGCGCGGCTCACTGAGCTTTGAAATGCCTATGATGTTTGCTATTGCCTTTATTGTACTGTTTACCATTGGTGGGTTGTCAGGGTTAATGTTGGCGATCACGCCCGTGGACTTTCAATATCACGACACATATTTCGTTGTAGCCCATTTCCACTATGTACTGGTAACTGGCGCGGTCTTTTCTATCATGGCAGCCGTGTATTACTGGTTGCCTAAATGGACAGGCAAAATGTACGACACAACCTTAGCTAAATGGCATTTCTGGTGCTCACTAGTATCGGTCAATGTGTTGTTCTTCCCTATGCACTTTGTTGGTTTGGCTGGAATGCCGCGTCGTATTCCTGACTACGCATTACAGTTCGCTGATTTTAACAAATGGATAAGCTTGGGTGGTTTCGCATTCGGTTTATCTCAGCTCATCTTTCTTGCCCTGCTTATAAAGGCGTGCAAAAAGCAAGGTGAGCCGGTATCGGCGCAAGTTTGGGACGGCGCAGAAGGATTGGAATGGGAAATTCCATCACCCGCTCCTTATCACACGTTTGAAACACCACCTGTCGTTAAGTAACGGTAGGTGGAGTTGTGAATTGGTCATTCCTTTCAATCGGCAAAAGCTGACGGGAATGACATTCACACATTGCAGGTGGTGAGGTAGATAGGCGGTTAAACAAGCGTTTATCAACCTTCATCTATGGATTTACCCGGAGGTCACGTGATGTCACAGCAAAGTGCAAATAACAAGATGGTTATCAAACTTGTTGCTATTGTTATTGGCATGTTTGGCTTCGGCTTTGCCCTTGTTCCCTTGTACGACGTATTTTGCGACGTTACGGGAATTAACGGAAAAACCGAAGGCACGGCTGCGGTTTATCAATCGGTTGAGATTGATGACTCGCGAGAAGTGACCGTCGAGTTTATTACTCGCACAAATACCGGTATGCCCTGGGAGTTTCGTGCTGAAACCAAGCGCGTGAAAGTGCACCCTGGCGAACTTAATACGGTGTCGTTTTATGTGAGAAACCCTGCATCAAGCAATATCGTAGCTCAGGCCATTCCCTCTGTATCCCCAGGAACGGCAGCACTGTACCTGAACAAGACTGAATGCTTCTGCTTCAATCAGCAGCCATTAGATGCGGGTAGTGAAGCCTATATGCCCATGCAGTTTTATGTAGACCCTCAGCTACCTGAAGAAATTACGTTTTTTACCTTGCAGTACACACTCTATGACGTCACAGCGCGAGCCAGTGACCTAACAACAACACCGAATCCCTTTATGGCTTCCACACCATCAGCTGGCGAATAAGCCGAAGGGGTAAGGAGATGAAAATGCAAACCGAAGTACAGAATCACGAATACCAAAAATACTATGTACCCGCACAAAGTCCATGGCCCATCGTAGGGGCTGTTGCTCTATTTCTTATCGCCGTTGGCGCAGGGAATTATGTGGTGCAGGCAACTAAAGGTGAAACCGGCTATGGCGGTCATATTCTTCTAGCGGGAATAGCCGTGTTGTTGGTTATGCTTGTTGGCTGGTTTAAAAATCAAATTGACGAATCTATGGCCGGGCTTTATAGCGACCAGCTGGGGCGCTCGTATCGACAAGGTATGAGCTGGTTTATATTTTCAGAAGTGATGTTTTTCGCTGCGTTTTTTGGTGCTCTTTACTACGCGAGATTTATTTCCGTTCCGTGGCTTGGTGGCGCATCGAATAACGCTATGACCAATGAAGTTTTATGGCCGACCTTTGAGGCCATGTGGCCGCTGGTGTCAACGCCAGGCGGCACTACCACACAGGAAATGAGTGCTGCGGGTTTGCCCACTATTAACACGGTTATTTTGCTTATCTCATCTATTACACTTCATTTCGCTCATGTGGGACTAGAGCAAAACAAACGCAAACAGCTAACCCTAATGCTGGGTATCACTATCTTACTTGGATGTGGGTTCTTGTTCCTACAGGTAGAAGAGTACATACATGCGTATCGCGACTTGGGGCTTACGCTTCAGTCAGGCATTTACGGCAACACCTTCTTTATGCTCACAGGGTTTCACGGCATGCATGTGACCCTTGGCACCATCATTCTAATTGTATTGTTTTTTAGGGTCTTGAAAGGCCATTTCACGCCTGAAAACCACTTCGCGTTTCAGGCGGGGAGCTGGTACTGGCACTTTGTAGATGTAGTGTGGGTCATGCTCTACATCTTTGTTTACGTACTTTAAAAGGAATCCCCAAACTCAGTAAGGCCTTGGGTTTGGGGTAATTAAACCGGTACCAATAGCGATAAGAATAATAATAACAATGACGGCAGAAGTGAGCACGCGTCGACTAATGTACTTACTCATAGGCCCTTTTGATGTGTCGTTTTTCATCATGATTCGCATCGCCATAAACAAATTCACAATCATGTACAGCACTAACGCAACAAGGACTATTTTTATCAACATATTCACCTCTGTTTTTATTCTAATTTTGCATGGTGCGAAATAATCATGTTTTCTCGCACTCGCCACGTTATTCCTTGGTTACTCACGGGCTTTAGTGTGGCGATTATGTGCGGTTTAGGGTACTGGCAACTTGATCGCATGGTCCAAAAGCAACAACGCTTAGCTAGCATAGCGCAAAAGCAAAGTAATGGAACCTTGAGTTTAGAAACGGCGCTGTCTCATGACGACCCTAGGGATATACTGGTATCGTTCAGCGGCGCAATAGACGCTAACCATGTGCTGTTATTAGATAATCAAATTCACAATCAGCGGGTGGGTTTCGACGTCATTGTACCGGTAAATACCAATGTCGGGTGGCTCCTGGTTAACTTTGGCTGGGTGCCTGCGCCAGACTTAACGCGCACGTTACCGGATATAAGTTTTACAAGCCAAACGCGCGAATTTATCGGCGTGCTTAGCGTGCCGGGTAACAACCCCTTAGTGAAAGAGACCAACATGGCTTTGTCGCAAAGCCCCGCGCTGGTACAACACATAGAATTCCCTGCACTAAGCAACGCCTTAGAGCGCAAACTTTTACCCTTTATTCTTCACCTTACCACGCCTGACCCCGCGTTTATTCGTGAACATCAGGCCGTCGTAATGTCTCCTGAAAAGCACCTTGGCTATGCAGTTCAATGGTTTGGTTTAGCTATTGCCGCTGCAGCCATTGGCGGCTTTGCAATTAGTAAGAAAGGACGTAGTTATGAGTAATGCTGCTTCGAAAAAAACATTAATTATTATGGTAGCCGTGTTTGTTTTACCTGTTGTTTTGGCAAAGCTCGCACTTGATAACGATTGGTTTACTAAAGGCGCGACAAATAAAGGTCAGCTGCTCGCGCCGACCATCGACATGAGTGCGCTTTTAGAAAACGCGGAACCTAAATGGCGTTTGTTGTATGTGATGCCAAGTAAATGTGACGCAGTGTGCGAGAACGCACTTTTTAGCATTAACCAAGTGTGGCTTGCGCTAGGTAAAGAATCGGACCGTGCTCAAGCAGTGGTCGTTACTACCGCTTCAAGCGACCAAACTGCGATAGCCGCGCTAGAAGACTACCCTTTTGTCGAAACCTTACCCGTTACTACACCAACGGCGCTTGCCTCTAGCAGTGTTTATATTGTTGATACGCAAAATAACGCCATGCTCTTTTACGACATTAAAGACGATAGAAAAGACGCCGTGATGGAAAGCCGCAACATGCTGGCAGATATGAGAAAGCTCCTAAAATTATCGCGTATAGGATAATGGCCATGAAAAAATTAACCCTATTCAGTATTTTTCTGGCGTCGGTCGTTATTATTCTCGGTGCGTATACGCGTTTGACCGACGCTGGGCTAGGATGTCCCGACTGGCCTGGGTGTTACGGAAACTTAACCGTGCCTTTGAGTGAGGAAAAAGTGGCACAAGCTAACGCCGCTTTTCCTGAACGTCCAGTAGAGGCATTTAAGGCGTGGAATGAAATGATTCACCGCTATTTTGCAGGAACGCTGGGGCTGTGTGTACTGGCTATTGCCATTATTGCTATTCGGCAACGCGACAAAAGCACGCCCGTTAAATTACCTCTGTTACTGCTAGGGCTCATTATCTTCCAGGCAGCACTTGGTATGTGGACCGTGACGCTCAATCTCCTTCCCGTTGTAGTTATGGGGCATTTGCTGGGGGGCTTCTCTGTACTCTCTTGCCTGTTTATTCTCTACCTCCGTTTGCGCAACACCGCAGGCGATGCATCGAAAATTAAACAAGCGCCCATCGCGTCAGCTATGCATGAACAAGACATTACCGACTTACCTCAAGCCAAGGTCTTTCAGCGAAACCTTAAACTTTTCGCCTTCATTGGGCTTGGCGTGCTTGTTACCCAGATTGCTCTTGGTGGATGGACTTCTGCCAATTATGCCGCGTTAGCCTGTACGGAAATGCCGGTCTGTGAAAGCGGTTGGCAGGAAAGAATTGATTTGGCAGGTGCATTCAGTGTGCCTGACGCAGACAACTATGAGTTTGGTGCTCACGATTACGGCGAACGAGTTACCATGCACATAGTGCATAGGCTCGGCGCGGTCATCACGTTTTTATACTTGCTAGCACTAGGTATAAGTGTGTTGGTAAGCCGCTACACCACAAGTAAACAAAAATATGTGGGTGCGTTTATGTTGGTAGCATTATGCACGCAAGTGGCATTAGGACTTAGCAACATTATCTTTATGCTGCCACTGGCTGTCGCTGTAATGCATAACGCGGTCGCAGCTGTGTTACTTCTCTCCCTACTCAACCTCATTTTTACCGTATTTTTGGCACTAGAAAACGATAACGTCTTCGGTACAGAAAAACGAAATACAGGCTCATTCTCAAGTTCGAAACCACTGCAGGGTGCAGGTGCATTTAGCATCCACGAAGCGCCTTTGCACGACCCTTTAAACGCGTCAACGTCTTCTCATATTCTCCCTAAAGCTCCAGGAGGTTTCCATGGCTAAATCGGTCTCTTTACATGCGCGTACTTCACGTCAGCACAATGTAGTCACGTGGCGAGATTACTATGAAATGACTAAGCCTAATGTCGTCATGTTGTTGCTGTTAACCGCGTTAGTAGGCATGTGTTTAGCTACGCCTTCGTGGGTAAACGCAACCGTACTTATCTGTGGCTTATTGGGTATTGGTATGTTGTCTGCCTCTGCTGC
The DNA here is from genome assembly GCF_902705805.1 of Alteromonas alvinellae. Taxonomy (NCBI): domain Bacteria; kingdom Pseudomonadati; phylum Pseudomonadota; class Gammaproteobacteria; order Alteromonadales; family Alteromonadaceae; genus Alteromonas; species Alteromonas alvinellae. The sequence continues at coordinate 96,846 of NZ_CACSIH010000113.1, forward strand.
GGTTATTAATCACGTTGTCGACCATAAGATAGATAGTGTGATGGCGCGTACATTTAATCGCCCCGTCGCAAAAGGCAAGGTTAGCGTAAACAACGCGCTGTGGTTTGCAGGCGTTTTAGGTGTGGGTGGATTTGTAGTGTTGGCTCTTTTTGTGAATATGCTAACCGCGTGGTTAACCTTAGCAAGTTTAGTAGGCTACGCGTTTATCTACACGATGTATTTAAAGCGAGCGACACCACAAAACATCGTGATTGGCGGTTTAGCAGGGGCTGCTCCACCGCTTCTAGGTTGGACCGCGGTTACAGGGGAAATACATGCCCATGCCCTGCTTTTAGTGCTGATTATCTTTACTTGGACGCCGCCGCATTTTTGGGCGCTCGCTATTCATAGAGAAAAAGATTACGCCAAAGCTAAGGTGCCCATGCTGCCGGTAACCCACGGTGTGTCATTTACGAAAACGTCAGTGTTGCTGTATACAGTATTGTTGGGGCTTGTATGTTTGCTGCCCTACCTTACAGGCATGAGCGATCTCATTTATTTGATTGGCTCAAGTGTGCTTAACATTGGATTTCTATACTATGCATTAAAGCTAAAATTCGATGCAGAGCCACAAACTGCAATGAAAACTTTTAGGTTTTCAATTATTCATCTCATGGTATTGTTTGTCGTATTACTCTTAGATCACTACATACCACTGAGTTTATGAATCAACGAACTACCGTCGGCCTTGTTGCATTTTTAGCGCTATGTGCAGGCATCGTAGGGGCGCTGTATATCGCGCCCCCAAATGTTGAAAGTCAGCCTGAATACTTTCAGACTTACCCAGAGCCGAGAGCATTATCACCGTTTTCACTTACATCTCATGAAGGTGAAGTGTTTGATAATTCGTCGCTTGAAGGGCAGTGGAGCTTAGTATTTGTGGGCTATACCTTCTGCCCCGATATTTGCCCAACTACCATGGCTGAACTGAACGGTATATATCCTGAACTAAAAGCATTAAATAGTGTCGAACCTATTCGAATTGTTTTTGTATCCGTTGATCCAAATCGCGATTCAATTGAAAGACTTTCAGAGTATGTGAGCTATTTTAATGAGGAGTTCATTGCCGTTACTGGAGAGCACAAGGCGCTATTCCCCTTTGTACGTAATTTAGGAATGATGTATGCCATTGCTGAAAGTACCGATAACCCCAACTATTTAGTTGACCACAGTGCATCTGTCGTACTTGTCGACCCTGAAGCTAGGGTGATAGGAAGATTCAAACCTAAAAGAGAGCCAGGAAAGCTATCGATAAGTGATTCCCAGCAAATATTGGCAGATATGCCAATAATAATCTCGAAGCAGTAATATGGAAATCAAAATAAGGCAAGGTGTGGCATCTGATGCTGCGCAAACTACGCCGCTTATATTGAATGCGGCGCAATCTTTGTTAACGTCTATTTTTGGACAAAATAAAAATAGAACAGCTGAGGGCTACCTGTCTCATGCATGGGAACTCGGTGGCGGGCAATATGGCTTTAAGAATCATTGGGTGGCGTGTAGCGGCGACGAAGTACTCGGTGTTGTGACCTCTTGGCACAGCAAACTTGGTGCAACATTTGATAGGGCGACCCTTGATAGCATCACATCGTACTTTACCCTCGATGAGGCTATTACAGTGCTCATGCGTAACCAAACGGTAGCGGTAAACCTAACGCCACCTACCAATACTGAACTAATGATTGGACATCTTTCCGTTGAAGAAAGCGCCCGACGAACAGGGGTGGGATCCATGCTAGTAGATGCGATGCAGGTGCGCGCGGAAAAGCTCAAAAAACGTAAGCTTGTGCTTGATGTTGAAGTATCAAATGTGTCGGCTATCCGTTTTTATCAACGCAATGACTTTGTAGAAGAGTCTATTAATAAAGGCTTTATCCGCTTTGCTCGGTCTATTTAGTTAAACGTTTTCTTATGTAGATGTGAAGCCAACCAATATGGGCTAGCGTCCAATTTTCTTCCTGGCCTGTCCGACATGCCCTAGTCTGGGTAATTGCCGTTCTCATCTGCCACAAAGAAGGGCGTAGAGTACCAATAATAACGCCCTGATTGCGCATTAGACGGTGCTGTACAATTCACACGTGAACGTCCTACTGGAAGCGTTTCATCAAGGGTAAACGTAAGCACATTTTCTTCTAGGCTAGTCTCGATAGGGTCGCCGCCGAAAAAACAATTTACTTGTGTAAGGCGAACATCGTCACTGTCTATCGTTAAACTAATGGGCGATGACAGGTTTCGCGCTGTCATACGAGGGTCTTTATGTGAACTTTGCGTCACTGGCATGGCAAGACTATTAAGCTTGGTCTTTAGCGTTGCCAAATTGGCGTAAGGACCGGCCGCGGGGAAGCGCGGTAGTGCCTGCATGTCGCTAGATGGACCCACAGCCCCGGAATGCTGCCCGAATCCTATGTAACCTTCAGCTTTGAGCTTATTAGCGAGCGCCGTGTTGTATTCACCAAACGGGTACGCTAAATATTTAAGGCTAATATCCAATTTATCTTCAATCTTCTTTTCAGCACTTTCTACGTTCTGCCAAACTTTCTCCAGCCATGCGCGCTCGCCCATTGCTTGCTCACCGTTTAGCATATGAAGGTGGTCTAGCGTGTGGTTGGCAAAAACAACGCCATCGTTATGCATAGCAATAACTTGCTCCCATGTTAGCTGCTTAGGACCTACGCCAATTTCATCAGGGTTGATAAACACGGTATAGGGAAAACCTAGGTCAGCCAGTATTGGGTGAGCATTGTCTAAAATGTTTGCGTAGCCATCGTCAAACGTAATCGCAACCGCATTTTCTGGCAGTGTAGTGTTGTGTTGTATCGCAGAAACAACGTCCTGAAGCGAAACAACAGTGTGGTGTGCGTCCAAGTATTCCATGTGCGATTTAAAGGCTTCAGGCGAAATACTGGTACTGGCTGGTGTTGAAGACGACACATGGTGATAAAGCAAAATGGCGGCGTTAGGCGTGGTGCTCACACTAGAGTCGATGTTACTACCACTTTGTTCCTTTTTAGTGGAAGTCGCATCAGCAACAGGGTTTGCATCTGAGCCTGAAGCAATGCTAGGTGAGACCAACAAAACATTGAAAATTCCCGCAAGCATTGAAGATAAGATCTTCAAACGCGTACGACTCGTCGCTCTGTTTTGAATTAAATTGTTGGTTTTCATATCATCATCCACTGAGTGCCTAATCAAATTCAATAGCATGGTAAACTCCAAATAATGCGACTTGGCCAATCTTATACATGGTCAAGCTGGTACGCATTTCACTTATGCCGCTGCATAGGTTGATAGTATATAGCGAAATTAACCCCTACTGAGATCATTTATGTCCCCTGCCCAACTAACTCAGCGCTCCTTTTTTGACGACCATTCCCGCCTGTTGGCGTTAGCGCTTCCCATGATCCTCGCGAATATTACTACGCCTCTATTAGGTTTGGTGGATACCGCGGTTTTAGGACACATGTCTTTACCAGCCATGCTTGCAGGGGCTTCGGTGGGCGCACTTATCTTAACGCAAATATACTGGGTGTGCGGGTTTCTTCGCATGTCATCAACAGGCTTGAGTGCACAAGCTAAAGGGTCGACAAACAATACATTAGAGTCAGCAAAAGTATTGTGGCAAACGGTGGCGGTTGCTCTAGTGTTGGGGGCTGTGGTACTTGCTCTTCAATCTCCTATCTTGTCTATAGGCTTAGCTTTAACTCAGCCAAACAGTGACGTTGCCCTGCATCTTCAAGACTATTTTTCGACGCGGGTATGGGGCGCACCAGCTGCCATGCTTAATCTGGCATTAGTTGGATGGTTAGTAGGGCAGCAAAAAACGCGCAGCGTCATGGCTATTCAAATTGTGGGAAATTTATTGAATGCGGGACTCGATGTAGTGTTTGTGTTCGGGCTTGGTTTGTCTGTAGCTGGCGTGGCGCTGGCCAGTGTTGTCGCTGAGTATACCATGGCTATAATGGCGCTAGCGGTGGCGTTTAAGCGCGTTGGCGGTGTCGCGGTGAGTGCATCGTGGTTTAACCCTGCAGCTCGGAAGGTACTGATGAAGCTTAACGGTGACATGCTATTACGTAACTTAGCATTACAGGGTTGCTTAGCGTTTCTCACCATTCAAGGTGCCCGTTACGGTGAAACGTCGGCGGCCGTCAACGCCATACTCATGCAGTTCTTTGTTCTTATTGCATTGGGACTTGATGGCATAGCCTATGGTGTGGAAGCGCTGGTGGGAGAAGCCAAGGGGGCGTCTGACAGCGGCGAAGTGAAACGACGCACCTACCAAGGGTTAGTCTGGTCGAGTATTTTTGCCCTCATTTATAGCTTGATATTTTTCGCTGGCGGTGAGGCCATTATCGCGCTGCTTACCGAACATAGTGACATTGTAAAAGCTGCGCTACCTTATCTTGGTCTAATGGTATTACTTCCATTATTAGCGCATTGGTGTTTTTTGTACGATGGCGTATTTGTTGGCCTTACCCGAGCCAGCGCAATGCGAAATACCATGATAATTAGTGCGCTAGGCGTGTACTTCCCCGTTTGGTATCTCACCAAAAACCAAGGTAATGTCAGCCTGTGGTACGCCCTTCTTGCCTTTTTACTTGCTCGCGGTGTGACATTGGCCTGGAGCTTTTATCGTTTAGATAAACGCGGTGAGCTAGCGACACCGCAAAGCTAGTGTTTTATAACGCTTCGCTGACCTTACTTTGGGAAGGCGTGCTGAGCACGCTGACTCTCTCAGTTTTTCTAGGGCATCATTCAGTATTATTTTTTTGCTACTGTGTTTTTTGCGCGGTTCTTTTTTGCACAATGATAATAGTGTGTAGTTCAGGGTGCTGATCGAATTCAACGTGACGAACAAACCCGCCTGCTTCTATCAATATTTCTATGTATCTATGTAGCCCCAGCGAGGCGTAGTAGACTTCTGGGCCCATCACTTTGTTTGTGTGTTGACCGCTTTCACCTGTACCCCCACAGGTAAAAAGCAACACACCATCATCGTTTAAATGATCCACTAGCTTCTTAAGCAAAGGCTCTTGCTGAGTTAGGGGAATATGCCAAAAGCTATCCCAAGCGCTAATAAACGAATAGTGCTTGGGGATAGTGAATGTACACACGTCGGCGCAATAGAAGGTATGAGCGGGTAATTGGGACGTCGCAATGGCAAGCATATCTTTGGAAACATCAATGCCTTCGTAAGTTAGCCCTGCACGTTCGATAATCGGCACAAAACGATTGGTGCATCCGCAACCTATGTCCAGTGCGTAACCTCGTTTCTCTAGTTTGTCTTTATTGCTCGCTTTTTCCTCATTAGGCGCCTCTCCCTTATCAAGCGCTTCTCCCTTATCAAGCGCTTCGCTTGGCACCGTATCAGGCTCTTGTGATGGGGTGTCCGCTAAAAATGACAGTGCTTTTTGGTAAGCGGTTAACCCATTTTTCTGATTAAACTCAGGACGAGTCCAAAGGTGTGTAATGGTGTCGTAGGCCTTGCCAGTTTCTTCAGGTGTCATATTCCCTCTGTTAGCTGAGCTTTTACTGGTTCAAGGTTAATTCATCTCGCAACAATGTATAGTGCAAAGTGCAAAGAAAAGGCGAAACCCGTTTAGGATATTGAGTGGCCAGACAGTAACGCCTATGCGGTTTCGCTTGGTTAGTACTTATATGTAGACTTAACTAGGCATTACCCAAAGCGCTATTATTCAAAGGGCTATTTTTCAAAGGGCTTTGGGCCAAATAGACCGCTAAAAGCGAATAGCCTGCAAAAAGAGCATGATCATTTAAGCAGGCAGCACTTCAGCTATTTTCTTACGATGTGCGTGGCACAGAGCTTGTTGCCCGCGGGATCTCGCAGATAAGCAAGATACAGTTGGCGTTCACCATTGCCTCGAATACCCGGTGGGTCCTCGCATGGCACGCCCCCATTCTCGCTTCCTACTTTGTGCCATTCATCAACGATGTCTGGTGTTCGAGCAGCAAGGCCAAGTGTAGTGCCATTACCATGCGTGGCTGCCTCGCCATTAATCGGTTTTGTTAGTGCTAAAATGCCTTTAGACGTGTAGTAAAACACTCGTCCGTATTCATCAAAAACACCTGGTTCGTGTCCTAATACTCCTAATATGGCATCGTAGAATTTCTTTGATGCTTCAAGGTCGTTCGCACCAATCATTACGTGGCTAAACATAGCTGTGTCCTCTGAAAATAGTAGGGCTAATTCCCTTTTATCAAAGTTAGGTTATGTGTGTTTCGCTACTTACCCTTTGCTAACGCTTTAGGGAGCTAATGCAAAATCTACCGCAGCTGAAGCATGGATAGCGGTAGTATCGTATAACTTAACTTTGGTGTGATGTTGTTGAACTAATAAGGCAATTTCTGTGCAGCCTAAAATGATGCCTTCAGCACCCTCGGCCGCCAGTTCATTTATAATGTCAATATACGCGTTACGGGATTCAACACAAATCACGCCCTTGCATAATTGTTCATAAATAATGTTATGAACCGTGTTACGTTGTTGGTCATTTGGAATAACAACTTCAATGCCAAACATCTCTTCAAGGCGCGATGTGTAAAAGGTTTGTTCCATGGTGAAACGGGTGCCCAGTAGCCCAACTTTCTTAACCCTATCTTGTTGCAACACGCACCCCGTAGCGTCGGCAATGTGAATAAGTGGAATGGTGATCTTCTGCTCTATGTCAGCTGCTACCTTGTGCATGGTATTGGTACAAATTAATATGGCTTTTGCACCCGCAGTTTCTAAATGCTTCGCCTCGCGGATCAGTATATCGGCGGTTTTATCCCATTCGCCTTTATGTTGAAGCTGCTCTATGTGGGCAAAGTCAACGCTGCTTATTATCAGCGGTGCGCTGTGAAGGCCGCCAAGTCGAGCGTTTACACCACGGTTTATGGCTTGATAGTAACTGACCGTTGATTCCCAACTCATTCCGCCAAGCAGGCCCAGCTTCTTTGTTGTATTCACCACAGCTCCTTTTTATTTTGTTAGGCACTTTGCGCAACCTCTAATCTACCTGTAACCCGAGACAAGCGCTAGGCGAACATAAATGAACGGGAGACAGCTGCGTAATGTAGAGTATGGCGTATGGGTGAAACTGAGAGCAATCTGACTGGCTTACATAAAGAATAGGGCAAGAAGGTATGGCGTAGAGCCGGAAGTAATCAGAATTTATGCGGTGGCTTTTTGTTTTTTATAAACGAAAAACGCTGAATAAAAATTCCCCAGTAACCCAACATGGCGATAGCGAAACCGACAAATAATATAAGAAGGCTCAGGTAATGCAGCGTGATATGAAGTTCACTTAAGGTGAACAACAGCAAGACGCCGACAACGAAAATAGATAGACCTATTTTGAATAGTTGCCAGCTTTTGTGAATGTCTTGCTTTAGCATGAGATAGTTATCGAGATATGCACTTAGGCAAGTGCAATATTACGCTTAGTAGTAAGAGTGCTCACCCGCCTGGTGCTCAGTCGCATCGCGCACGCCCTTGAGCTCGCCAGCGAATTGCTCGATCATTTGCTTCTCGATACCTTCTTTAAGCGTTACGTCTACCATTGAGCAACCATTGCAGCCGCCGCCGAACTGGAGTATGGCATAGCCGTCGTCAGTCAGTTCTGTCAATACAACATTGCCACCATGGCTCGCCAACTGAGGATTGATTTCCGATTCAATCATATAGTTGATTCGCTCAATTAATGGTGCGTCGTCAGACACTTTACGCGCTTTAGCGTTAGGTGCTTTTAGGGTTAACTGTGAGCCCATTTGATCGGTAACGTAGTCAATTTCCGCTTCCTCTAAATAAGGCGCGCTTTCTTCATCTACAACCGCATCGAAACCATTAAATGGCAAACGGGTATCCGTCTCTTCAACCGCGTCTGGTGGGCAATAGGACACGCCACACTCAGCCGACGAAGTGCCTGGATTTACGACGAACACACGAATATTCGTGCCAGACTCTTGTTTACTCAACAGTTTTACGAAGTGAGCCTGGGCTTCTTCTGATATAGTTATCATCAGCAAGTCCTACATATTTTGAAATTTGGATTATTGTATCAAATTTACCTGAGTAAAACAGTCGGGTATTAATTAAATAAATTATTCCAGTGAATCGAATTTGTTGAGAGGCGTGCACGTTGCCACTATTCTCAACCATAACAACAAGACGGGAAGCGCTATGTTCGCGAAATTGCATTACACCGCCAAAAAGAATCCATTCTCACTCGTTTCATTTTTAGCCCTTGGTACCATCGCCTTTGGGGCAACAGCCAGTCAGAAATCATTAGCACAACCCGCCTCTGCTTCAACAGTTACTATTGCACCTGATGTAGGCGGGCAGCCGGTGACAGCATACTTACCTGACACGGTATCCTACAACCCAGCTATTCCCACGCCTGAATCGATACTAGGCGCCAACATTGGCGAGTGGCATGTGCGTCACGACCAAGTCGTCAATTATATGAAGCTACTTGCCGAGAAGTCTGACCGTATCACCATTGAAGAAACCGGCCGTACTCACGAAAACCGCCCACTTCTGTTACTAACAATCACAGCGCCCTCAAATAGAAACAATATTGAGGCGATGAGGCAGCAACACATCGATGCAATGGAAAGCGGCAAGAAAGTAGGTAGCGATGCTCCCCTTATCTTTTACATGGGCTACAGTATTCACGGTAACGAGCCTTCCGGTACCAATGCTTCACTTGCGTTGGCTTATTATTTGGCCGCGGCTGAAGGTAAAGAAATTGATGCCTTGTTGAATAACAATATTGTGCTGTTTGATCCGTCTTTCAACCCCGATGGACTTTCTCGATTTGCTCAGTGGGCAAATATGCACAAGGGCAGGCAGCTGGTTTCTGACAGTCGACACCGTGAACACGATGAGGGGTGGCCGTCAGGTAGAACAAATCACTACTGGTTCGATTTAAACCGCGACTGGCTATTGCTGGCGCACCCAGAGTCGCAGGCGCGAATTAAACAGTTTCATAAATGGCGCCCACATATACTCACCGATTTTCATGAAATGGGGACAGACAGCACCTATTTTTTCCAGCCTGGTGTGCGCTCGCGTAAAAATCCACTGACGCCTGATGAGAACGTAACGCTAACAGAAGCGCTTGCCCAGTATCACGCTGCCGCGTTTGATGAGCAAGGGGAGCTCTATTTTACCCAAGAAGCATTTGACGACTTCTACGCAGGCAAAGGCTCGACCTATCCAGATTTACACGGCAGTGTGGGTATTCTTTTTGAGCAAGCAAGCTCACGGGGGCATCTTCAAGACTCTATTAATGGCAAGCTTGCGTTTAAAGATACCATAGCAAATCAAATTACCACGTCTTTAAGCACTTTTAGAGGCGCATTGGCGAATAAGGCTGCGATTCTCGATTATCAATCGGGTTTTGTTAAGAGCACACAGTCACTGGCTGAAAAGGATGAGCAGGTAGGTTTTGTTGTTAGTGCATCGAATGATCTTGCTCGATTTAATGCATTTGTTGCCTTGCTTGAACAGCATCATATTAATTACGAGGTGTTAACGAAAGATGTTGAGGTAAGCAAAGTTCGCTATGGTGCAGGTAGCGCGATTTATATTCCTTCAAACCAGCCTCAATACCGTTTAGTAAAGTCAATTTTCTCGACCCAAACCTCGTTTGAGAACAACACGTTTTACGATGTATCAACGTGGAATTTAGCTTTGGCTTTCAATTTGGATTACGCGCCTTTAGATAGGGGCGATGCGCGAAGCCTAAAACTGAGCGACAACACCGCACTTGCGCAACCGGCACTTAACGATATTCACCCAGACGCATACGCGTATGCGTTTTCATGGCAGCATTATTATGCGCCAGCCATGCTGCAAACGTTATTGGAAGCTGGCGTTAAGGTGCGTAGTAGTGAAGAAGCGTTTTCCGCTATTAAATACGATGGCAACAGCATTGAGCTTCAGCCTGGCAGCATAGTTGTACCAAAAGGACTGGGTCAGCCAGAAAACTTGGCGGCCGTTTTGCGCGATGCGCAACAGCAACTTCAGGTGCCTGTATTTAGTTTGCGCAGTGGGTTAACACCCACAGGGCACGATTTGGGTAGCCGAAGCATGGCACCCGTTACCTTGCCACAAGTATTGATTGTGGGAGGCGAAGGTACTAGCGAGTACGAAGTCGGGGAAATGTGGCATTACTTCGATACAAAGGTAGGGTTGCCTGCCAGTATTGTTGAGCAACAACATTTACTCAAGGCGCTTAGTGATCCTAGTATCAACTACACACATATTTTGTTTCCAAGCGGACGCTATAGTTTTACGGAAAGCGACAGAGCAAAAATTGAAGACTGGGTAAAAGCCGGTGGCGTGATCGTGGGACAGAAATCCGCGTTGCGTTATTTCGGTCAACATAAATGGTTAGACGTAGAAATTGTTAGTCGAGAGAGTATTGATAACGCGTTCGATGAAAGCGAACTCAGCTATAAAGATGGCGCATCGCTATACGCCAGAAAGTTGGTGGCTGGCGCTGTGTTTGAAGCCAATATCGACAATACTCACCCGCTATTTTACGGCTATGATGACGATACTCTGCCTATGTTTAAAACCAACAATATGATAGTGGAGGCAAGTAACTCACCTTTTGTTACGCCTGCACGCTACACCGACGAGCCTCTTATGGCAGGGTTTAGTGATGACGCAATGGTTGCGCTAATGGCTGAATCAACTGCTGTGACGACTCAAAAAATGGGTCGCGGCGTTGTCATTGGCTTTACCGACAATACGCAGTTTAGAGGGTACTGGTATGGCACGAACAAGATGCTGGCTAATGCAATCTACCAATCGCACTTTATTCGCTAAATAAGTTTGAAACGCGCGGCGAAATGCCGCGCTTTTCAGTATCACCGCTTCTGAGCACTAGGCTTTCTGACACAGACTGCTTTTAGGCGGAGGCGTAAATGCCGCTACCCACACCTGAATGTGTAAATTTGGATAGCGTTTTTTGAGCCTTTTACTCAATGTATTCACGGTCACGCCGGTGGTGAGTACATCATCGACAATTGCAACGCTGAAGTTGCAGCCATCTTTATTACCTTGCGCTATCGCTATCTCATCATCGATACACTGCGTCGATAGGCTGAATACACGGCTTGCGTTTTCGGCTCTCGCCATTTTTGATAAGTGATGCTGCACGCTAAAGCCCCGTCGTTTGGCCCACGACTGGTTAACTGGAATATTCAGCTCACTGCTTATGCTTTCACACAGAAGCGTAGCCTGATTGTAGTGCCGTGTAGCAAGTCGCCATGCACTAATTGGCACCGGAAGCAGCACATTGGGCACTGATAAAGTGCACTGTCGCATTTTATGGACAAACCAGTTACTTAATACTTTTCCTGCCGTAAGGGAATGCGTAAACTTTAACTGGTGAACCAGCGATGACATTGGCCACGTATGAAGTCCCAAAACGCGTAACGCGTCATAGTGGCTATGCTTGACGTGGCCTGCCACAGGGCCATATTGAAGTAAGTTACTTCCGTGCAACGTGGCATCGAAAAAAAATATGTCATCTTCACACCAGTGACATACTGGCGTAGGACTTGCCTGATAACATAGCAAGCATGAAAGGTTCATAGTGTTGATTCCATCAACTTCCTTGAATTGTCGAGCGTCGACCTGTTTTCATTATTTCGTGTTGCCTCAAAAACACGTGACTGCCTAAGGAGGTGTAAATGGAAAGTTTGCATACAAACGGCGAGCTTGTCACCCGTACTCAGGGTACAGGCGTAGATGTGGTATTTCTTCATGGTTGGGGTATGAACAGCGGAGCGTTCACATCCTTTATTCCTTATTTAAGCGATAATTTTCGCGTCACCACCATAGATCTTCCTGGGTTTGGGGAAAATGCAGAGTTCGTCCCGTCACCGTATAACGTGGAAACATTGGCTCAATCCATTGTGAACCAGCTTCCAAACCAGTGTGTGTTGGTTGGGTGGTCATTAGGTGGCCTAGTTGCGCAAAAGTTAGCGCTGTTAGCACCAGAAAAACTTACCGGACTGGTAACGATTGCTTCAACACCTCGATTTATAGCAGGGCCTTGTTGGCCGGGTATTGCTGCAGATTTACTTTCAATGTTCGAGACTCAGCTTGAAAAGAACTATCAGAAAACACTGGAACGTTTTTTGGCAATTCAAGCGATGGGCAGCGAAACGGCAAAGCAGGATATTAAGGCGATCAGAGAACAGGTAACCCAATTCCCAGATCCCGCCGAGGAAGCGCTTAAGAAAGGTTTACGCATATTGTCTACTGAAGACATGCGCCAAGACGTGGGACGAATAACTACACCCACGTTACGATTGTATGGCAGGTTAGATAGTCTAGTGCCGACCAGCGGAATAGATCGTATATGTGAGCTACATCCGCAGGCCGATACCGTTGTTCTGCCTCATGCGTCGCATGCGCCGTTTATTTCACATCCTCAGCAAACTGCTGACATTCTATTTCGCTTTGCCGCTGGCATTTATCAGCAAAAGGCGTCTTAAAACAGTGATGACATGAAGCTTCAAACCGCGGCTTGCTGATTGTTTGAAGCTTTTCTTATCTTTGACAGCCTAATAAAAATCGCCTGCTTACAATAAGTTAATGACAGGGTGTGATACATGTCTTTCCATTTGTGTGAAATTGGTTAATAATTGCACATGAGAGGTTAGGGGTAGTGTATGACAAGTGTTGATGGTTTAGGTGCAGGCTCTGCATTTGCAGCGGCTCAATATGGTTTACAAAATGCCAGCGACGGAATTTCGCAGGCAGCATCAAATATCGCTCAGCGAACTGCTGAGGATGCGGTAGCACCCGCTCAACCTATTGCGACCAATACCGACACAATAAACACGTCATCGAATTCAACGTCTACCTCCACGCGTCTCACCGACGACTTAATTGCGCTCAATGTAAACGAACGTAATGCCCAAGCCTCTGCCAAAGTATTAGGTGTTGCCGATGAGATGCTTGGTACCATCATAGACGTGCTTGCGTAGGTGGAACAGTTACGGTGAATATCGTTACACCAATCCTTAACGCCATTGCTTATCCCACGGCGAACATAAATACAGAGTCTGCACGTAGAGATAATGTGCAGCGTGAAACTATTCCTCAAGCGTCAGATTCCCAGCAAGGGGCTTCTCAAAAAGGCTTGGGGTCAGAAGCCGATAAAGCGAAGAGCCCCGGCCAGCCGCCAGCTCCTGTCACCTATGAACGTCCACAGATACAAACCGAGCTTCAAGCAGCCTTCCAAAACGTATTTGGGCAAGAGAAAGACAATGCGCAAGACGAGAGTGCTGGTAAACAAGACGCGAAAGACAGGCAGCAAGAGCAACAAGAGAAGCAAGACGCGGCTGAAATTGAACAGCTAAAAGCCCGGGATCAGGAAGTAAGAGTTCACGAGCAAGCGCATGCTTCAACAGGCGGTCAGTACGCCGGTGCACCACAATATGAATACACCACAGGCCCTGACAATAAACGCTATGTGACCGATGGCGAAGTGTCTATTGATGTTTCAGAAGAAAAAACGCCTGAGGAAACACTGAAAAAAATGGAGCAGGTGCGCGCAGCCGCTCTTGCCCCAGCTGAACCATCATCACAAGATTTAAAAGTGGCTGCAGAGGCTTCTCAAAAAGCCACAGAGGCCCGTAGTGAGATCGCCAAAGGCGCAGCTGAGGGAACGTCGACGAATAGTGCTACAAGTGTTTCAGATAGCGACCTAGTTGCAGATGCTGACGATAGTGACCAGCAGGACATCGACACTAATTCAACAAAAGGCGCTGACGTAAATACTATTTTAGATGCTCAGTCTACACTAGCAATCGCTTCTTCTGAACAAGCTGTTGAGGCCAGTGGTGCTGACTTTATGCAGGCTCGAATAGGCCGCATTCAAAATGCGTATTTGCAAGCTTACACTCCGTCTAGAGAGGGTCTATCATTTCAAGCATGATAACGTGTAATTAGTCTTGTCTGCCTCGTGTTACTCCAACGATTTAGCCCATCACAACCTTAGCTAAACCATTAGAGAAGTACTTTCATTTATTCAACATCCTTCCCAGTTAGCAGGCTTTAATAATCCAGTATTGCCTTTGTAAACGGATATTTAGGTGAGCCGCCAGTGATGTCTGAAAGCACCGAGTTCATGGTATCTACGTCGCTATCGAAGCCACCGTGGGACGTGGCGGCGGTGGCTTCACCTTCTTTCCCCTCACTGTACTTAAATGTCACGCTAGGCAGCGGCTGATTAAACACAGCCATACCTAATAAGGGCATCTCTGGTTTGGATTCAAACGCATTTGATACCAAATAGAGCAACGACTTTTGGTAAATGCGCGCCACGTGGTCATCTTTTTCCAACGCTTCAGATAAGTTGTAAACCGTAGTCGATTCAATATGTTTACCTTCTATAAGCGCAGAGAGCTTTTCGTTGAACAAGGGGTAGCTGATGGCTGGGGCCAATAAGTGTAGACCTTTAACCTTTATGCTTTCATCTACTTTACACAGTCTAGATAAGCTGTGAGCATGAAAGATAGAGCCAGCAGAATGCCCTACAACATGCAGCTTAATATCTGAATTGTCTTTCAAGTAGGCGGCCAATTGTGTTAGAAAATACGTACCATCGGACGTGGTACGGGTAAAGGGCGTGCAAGCATCTGATTTCATTTCACGCCAAAGTGCACCACCTACTTTGCGCGTCGCCCATTCCAGAATGCGGTCGGTATAATCAGTGAAAGCCCCAACTTTATTGCTAATCTCTTTATTCTTAAAGCCCAGAATATCTTTGAGTTCTTCTAGCATACCCGTGTCGTACATGAAGTGAATGGGGTAAATATCGTTTTTAAGGAAGGTGTCTTTCATGGCTGCAATGCGTTTAGCCGAAGCTTTTATGCTATTTAAGCCGCCGTGTGCATATAACATTACATGACGATGGTTACTGTCAGAAAGTTTTTCAATAATGGCATCGACGTGGTTTTTATTGCTCCAATATTTGCTTCTGGTGTCAAAGTGTCCGTCGTCGAAATGAATGAAGTGATCTTGAATGCTCACCCGTGGTGTGGAGCGAGAAAACAAACCCTGTGCAATAGAGCGCGTAGCTTGGTGGTAAGTCCCTGAGCCTGAAATAGGAAGCGCAAGTTGAACAACCCACGCATCCATAACGTTTAACGCCCAGTCATCGTAACGCCAAAGTGCCAGCCCTGACTTTTTCCAATCCGTCCCCCAAGAGTTTTGGATCCAAAAACCTTCGTCGTTATAGCCAACAATGGCAAACGCGTGGCCACCCATGGGTTCAGGCCTTAGGCTTATTACATCACCTTCGCTATCTTTCCAGCCTTCATGAATTCTGGCAGAGACAAAGATTACGCCTACTTCGTTAAGCGCCGCATGAAAATCGCTAATTTCTCGTTCAATACGGTAGTACGCTCCTAGCCTGTGATTGCTGGCATTATTAGCAATGGCTAGGGTCATCTCAAATTCGTTGCTGTGCTTAATATCTTCAGTTAGTGATTCGTTACATACGCCACTGTTGTACCACCCCTTAATTGCACCGCGGCAGCTAGAGCCTTCATACGCTTCACCTAACCACTCATCATGACGTTTAGCCATGGCATAAAGCATCCACGGGCTAACGGTATGTTTTCGGCCCTGCTGACGGTAAATGAAATTAATGGTAGCGGCCAATGCAAAGCCGGTACACGCTCCATCTTTACCTTGGTCTAAAATAACCAAATTGCCTGGCGGGTCGATAAAAGGCTTAAGAGGCGTAAGATTAGGTTGGTAATAACGATCCCGAAGATCGGGGTAATCGGCGCTGACATTCAGCATATTTTTTGAGACAGGCGAGTTCATAAAATCATCCTTTGATGAGGGCAGATAATCTTTGCTGTACAGTTGGATGATTACGCTCGTACACCAAAGGTTAGTGGCCCTTAGCTCATTACGGTTGTCCGAAAGTGCTGCCTTGAAAAAGGCTGTGGTCAAATGAGCGACATTACCTTCGCTAAACGTTAAGGCACTAAAAGCATGTCAACGGCCTCGCTAAACGCTAACAACATACGAACTTCGGTTTCGGTGTGACCCACACCTTTTCACTGTTTCGGTATTTTGTAGTTTGACACTTTTTATTCAAGAGTATCAGGGTGCATGAATTTCCATGCGTCCCATCTAATGTAACACAAACTAATGTAGCAAAAACGGCAGTTAAAATGGAGGTGCGATACGAAAAGGGCGTGTTAGTGAACTAACACGCCCTTTTGTAAACAAGAGTAAGTAATGGTTAAGCGCTACCGTTTACTTTTTCGCTTTAGCAAAGGCATCGGCAAAGGCATTGCCCATAGCGCTATTTTGAGGTTGGCTATTGCGATTGCCGCCACCCTGATTTGAACGAGGGTTTGCTTTTGCGTTAGCACGCCCAGCCCCTTTACTTTGTGGTTTTCCTGCTGCTGGTTTGCCGCCTGCATTATTGCTTTGACTCGGTGTATCGTCTAAGCGCATGGTGAAGGAAATACGCTTGCGCGGTACGTCTACTTCAAGCACTTTTACTTTAACGATATCGCCCGCTTTGACCACCTCGCGAGGGTCTGAGATAAACTTGTTAGTCAGTGCTGAAATATGCACCAGTCCATCTTGATGCACACCTACATCAACGAACGCACCAAAGTTGGCCACGTTGCTTACCACGCCCTCTAAAATCATACCTGGTTTAAGGTCGTTAATGGTTTCAACGCCTTCTTTAAACGCGGCAGTTTTAAACTCTGGACGAGGATCGCGGCCTGGTTTATCCAGCTCTTTTAGAATGTCTTTAACCGTTGGCAAACCGAATGCGTCGCTGGTAAAGGTATCTGGCGACAGGCTTTTTAGAAGCTCGGTATTGCCGATGATGTCGTTAACCGCAACAGCGGTAGTATCAACAATCTTATCTACCACTGGGTATGCTTCTGGGTGAACCGCAGAGGCATCAAGTGGGTTGGTGCCGTTTACAATGCGAAGGAAGCCCGCCGCTTGCTCAAAGGCTTTAGGCCCTAAACGTTCTACTTTCAATAGCGCTTTACGGTCTGGGAAAGCACCGTTGGTGTCTCTGAAATTCACGATGTTGTGAGCTAGGGTTTTGTTTAAGCCCGATACATAGCTCAAAAGCGCGGGCGATGCAGTGTTTAAGTCAACGCCAACGGCGTTTACACAGTCTTCAATAACACGGTCTAGCGACTTGCCTAACTGGCTTTGGCTTACGTCATGCTGATATTGGCCTACACCAATAGCTTTAGGTTCAATTTTAACCAGCTCTGCCAGCGGGTCTTGCAAGCGTCGAGCGATAGACACTGCGCCGCGGATTGACACATCAAGGTCAGGCAATTCTTTTGAAGCAAGCTCAGAGGCTGAATACACCGATGCACCCGCTTCACTGACCATAATTTTTTGTGCAGTAAGCTCGCTGTTGTTCTTGAGCATTTCACCAACGAGTTTGTCTGTCTCGCGCGAGCCAGTACCGTTGCCAATGCTGATTAAATCTACTTTGTATTGCTTACACAACGTGGTGAGCGTGCGAATAGATTTATCCCACTGGTTTTGTGGTGCATGCGGGAAAATGGTGTTGGTTGCGACCACTTTTCCTGTGCTGTCTACGACCGCTACCTTAACGCCGGTTCTCAAACCTGGATCTAAACCCATAGTGGTTTTTGCACCTGCAGGTGCAGCCATCAACAGGTCGTTTAAGTTTTTAGCAAATACCTCAATGGCTTCCTCTTCAGCGCGTTCTCTAAGGGCGCTGAATAGCTCAGTTTCCATGTGTAAACCAATTTTGATTTTCCACGTCCACTGTACAACTTGAGCCAAGAAGTCATCTGCGCCACGGCCGCGGTGCATAATATCGTAGTGGCTGGCAATAATTTGTTCGCAATGCGACGGACCGTTGTCTTCTGACTGCGGGTCGGCATCTAGCTGAATGTGAAGCATGCCTTCGTTGCGGCCTCTAAACATCGCCAACGCGCGGTGAGATGGTACATTCTTGTACTTCTCACTGTGTTCAAAATAGTCTTTATATTTGGCGGCTTCTTGTTCTTTACCTGATACAACGGAGCTTTTTACATGGGCGTTTTCAGTTAGGTACTTACGCACCTTTGCTAAGAGCGCGGCGTCTTCAGCGAAACGCTCCATTAAGATATAACGGGCACCTTCCAACGCTGCTTTAGCATCAGCAATACCAGTGTCTGTATTAACGTATTCGCTTGCTGCACTTTCAGCGTCGGTATCTGGGTCAGAAAATAAGGCATCAGCTAAAGGTTCAAGGCCTGCTTCAATAGCAATCTGGCCTTTGGTACGTCGGCGCGGCTTATACGGTAAGTACAAATCTTCCAGGGTAGTTTTGCTGTCAGCACTGGTAATATTGCTTTTAAGCTCGTCGGTTAGTTTGCCCTGTTCTTCGATAGATTTAAGGATCACATCGCGGCGCTCTTCAAGCTCTCGCAGGTAGGTTAAGCGCTGCTCCAAGGTACGCAGTTGCGTGTCATCAAGGCCTTGCGTCACTTCTTTTCGGTAGCGCGCGATAAAAGGTACGGTAGCCCCTTCATCAAGAAGTTTAACAGCGGCAGTTACTTGCGAAGGTTGAACGCTAAGTTCATCTGCAATTTTATTGATAATCATAAGTCGCTCTAAGATACTAAAAATTCGCGTTAGGCAATGGCGAATAAACGGTGTGTGAAAGGCTTGTATACACAGCGTCGGTAGTGAAAACAGGAGCGGTGAGTATATCACCGCGGTGTAGGGGAAGTCGTCTGATCATTGTGTTACAAAAGGGTGATTAAAAAGGGCATATTAGTACTCACAGTTTGTCCGTTGCGTCGTACCAAATACGGTTTATCCACCACTCTTTCGTGCCCGTCTCAGTTTTTACAACAAACTCATCGTCTTCTTCTTTGCCAAGCAATGCTCGGGCCATCGGAGAGTCGATAGAAATGTAATCCTTTCGGCCGAAAATTTCGTCGTAGCCCACGAGCCTAAGTTCCATCACCTTGCCCGCTTCGTTTTCAATTTCAACCCAGGCACCAAAGAAGACCTTACCCTCTTGCTGTGGATCGTAGTCCACAACCTTTAGGTTTTCCAAGCACTTGCGAAGGTAGCGTACGCGGCGATCAATTTCCCGTAGCTTCTTCTTATTGTACTGGTAGTCGGCATTCTCGCTTCTGTCACCAAGGCTCGCTGCCCAGGTTACCTTACGAGTAATTTCAGGTCGTTCTTCACGCCACAAGAAATCCAGTTCTTGTTTTAGCTTTAAGTAGCCCTTTCGAGTGATAAGCGGTGTTTTCACAATGTCCTATAAATAATCCAGCTAATTACCCCTACTTTATGTGGGTAATAAGGCAAAACGCAATCTTTCTGTACGTCAAAAAGTGACAAAAGAGACAGATTGAATAATTATTGAACATAAACCTTTCGTTTAGTGTCGTAGTATAAATAATAGTCAAACCATTAGGGGAAATGAATGCGTAACAGGATACCAATGTTGAACCGTCGAAGGTCGGGGAACGATCCGTTCCAAACCAGCGGTACTATCATCGGTTTTATGCTGTTTTTAAGTGGCGCGCTGTTATTGTTGTATGCCTTGCTTGATATCGTTGTTCGCTTAAAGAGTATGCAAACCGTGATATATCTTATTTTAGGTTGTGCTATGTATAAGGTGGGTCAGTCTCTGTTAAATCATTTTGCTACGTTTAAGGTACACACAGAAAGACGGCGCGCCCCTCAGCGTTAAAACCTTTTGTTTTAAGCACCAAGTTTTAAGGCGAAATTGTTCCAAAAAGGCTTGGAATAGACCGTGAAATTTGGTCGATTTAGACTAAGCTTAATAGTGTAATTCGAGGCACCAAGCATATTGAATAACCCACTTTACTATTTGGGTACGCGCGTGGTGAAAATCCACTGGCTCGTAGGGAAAAGGTAGGCAAGGATCACGCTGACTCACTAAAACAAAAAAGCCGACGCTATGCGTCGGCTTTCTCTTTTTCTTAAAGCACTAACTTATTCCGTTGGCGCTTCTGCTTCAGGCTTAACCACCTCTAGCAACTCAACGTCAAAGATAAGCGTCGAGTTTGGCGTGATTGCGCCAGTAGAACGCGCACCATAAGCAAGTTCAGATGGGATATGGAAGCGATACTTTGCGCCTTCTTTCATCAATTGAACGCCTTCAGTCCAACCAGAAATAACGCGATTAAGTGGAAATTCTGCTGGCTCGCCACGCTTGTAAGATGAGTCGAACTCTGTGCCATCTAGCAAGGTGCCACGGTAGTGAACTTTAACCATGTCTGTCGCTTCTGGGCTTGCACCCTCGCCTTCTTCAAGTACTTCGTACTGAAGACCAGACTCGGTAGTTACCACACCTTCTTTCTTACCGTTTTCTTCTAGGTAAGCTAGGCCTGCTTCAATATTTTTTTCAGCGGCTTGTTCCGCCATTTCTTGCTGCTTAGCGCGAAGTACTTCTTCGCCTTGTTGAGCGATTTGCTGAATCTGCTCTGGCGTAAACTTAAGGGTGTCGTTTAGACCGTCTTTAAAGCCTTGTTGTAGCGCATCTTGGTCTAATGTTAAACCCAGTTGCTCTTGTTGTTCGGCACGGTTGCTAACGAACAAACCCATGCTTGCGCCCATGGCGTAAGCTTGCTTTTGCGTATCTGTCATTTCTTCTGCTGAAACAGAAGTTGTTTTTGCACTATCAGCGCTTGTAGAAGCGGCCTCATCAGATGTATTTGGCTGGCAAGCGAAAAGGCCTAGCGCAGCGATAGTAGATAAGGCAACGAGCGACTTCTGCATAAAAACGTCTCCATAAATTTTTATCATCATGCGTCTATGTCTATACTGCTGCATCCAAGGCAGTGTGCACGATAGTTAAAGATGCGTGATCCATGCTATGTTAAACCTAGCGTTTACAAAGCGAAACCCATTTGATTATGTTTAGGCCTCAAATGTTCCATAGAATAGCGTTACTCATCGTACTTATAGGTAATTCCATGGGATGCTCTGTCCCTGATACTACGCCAATACAGCAGTGGCGTCATGTAGAAGAAGGCGCCTATGCCGCAGATATTTCTACCGACGGCACGTTAGCGGTGGTTTCTGGCGTGAATAACGGGGTAAACGTATGGCGAATGGGACAAAGTGATCCCCTTTATCACTGGAGCCACCAAGGTGAAGGCGATAACCTCGTTATGTCAGTGCACATTAGCGCCGACAAAAGCTATGTTGTGACCGCTGACCGCGAGGCGTTTGCCTTATGGAGTCTGGAGACCGGCGAGCCTGAAGGTTTTTGGCGCATTGACGAGTCATCAATTAGAGATGTGGTGGTTACCAATAATGGTAACGGCATATTGGTGGCGCGCTCAAATGGCAAAGTTATGTACTTTGAACCTCGTACTTCGCGTCGACTGGAGTTTTTAGGGCATCAAGAAAAGGTTAACTCCATTGATATTTCCCCTAACGGTAAGTTCGCATTGACGGGGGGCAACGATTACATAGCGTATTTATGGAGCACTGACACTGGGCAAATAATTCATACATTCACCCACCCCACGCGAGTAACAAAAGTAGCGCTTGATGATGAAGGCCGCTTTGCTTTTACTGCGGACAGCCAGAGCAAGTCGCAAGTGTGGAATGTGCAAACAGGGCAGCCTGTGGCATCCCTCAAATATGCAGCGCGTCAGAAAATCTTCACAGACGTTGAGTTTTCCAAAGATGGTCAGTTTTTACTAACAGGCTCTCCCGCCAGAAAAGTATACCTGTGGGATTTGAAAACTGGCGAGCAAGTGCAGTCCATACAGGTTGCATCACGAGAGTCAGTTTCACCACCAACCGCAGTTGTGTATGGCGTCGCCTTCCTCCCCAATGATAATATATTGTCCATAAGCAGTAGTGGCCTTGCCGAAGAATGGCAACGAGAGAGATAGAGAATTTACATGACAGATAAAAGCGCTGAGCATTTACAACAGCAAATAGATAGCGCGAATAGCTATATCGAAGAGCTTCAAACTAAAGTTGCGTTTCAGGAACACACCATTGAGGCGCTAAACGATGCGCTGTCTTCGCAACAAAAGCAGCTTGACGATTTAGCCTTTAAAGTACGCCATGTCGTTGACCGCGTTAAGTCTATCGAGCCGTCTAATATTGCTAAGCAGTCAGAAGAAACCCCGCCTCCGCATTACTAGAACAATTGAAGCGCACTAGTAATTGCAACGCGGTATTCATTTGGATCACGTCCATTGACTATGACACTTATTGCGGGGCGCTCATCGTGGGGATAGGCCTGTGAAGACATCAAAGGCGCTTCGTTGATGTGCAGTAGTGTTGAAAAGACATCACGCTAGTTCATCTTGTTATGAGTTAGGCGAAGTCTTCATTTAGCCTGAATATACATTTGAATTACACTTGCGCCCCGATACAAAGGCTTCAGCAAAAAGAAGCCTTTTTTACTATTTAAGAGAGTGAGTTATGAGCGATTTTGATATGGATGCGTTTGATAGCATCGATTTTGACTCTGTTGAGCAGTCAGTAGCAGAGAAACAGGCTGAAAAAGACAAGCAAGAGAGTCAAGAGATTGAAGGTATGCGCGACGGCGCCAACGACTGTGGCGATAGCTGTACTATTTAAGCGCGCTCAGCGGCGAGGGCTCTTAATTTTTAGAGCCTTCCGACGCTTCCAACTTATCCAGCTCGAGTCTATCCAACTCTATACTTTTCTCCACATCGCCGTTAAAAGCTTCGATAAATGCATTTTTTAAAATCGCGGTAAATGCCTCCCATGTTTGGGTGTCAGGGCTTGATAAATCGCCTTCAACAGGAATGCGTGTGGCAATTTGGTCTTCGCTTTGGTTTTCAAACAGTTCGGTGACAAACGCGGAAATGGCTTCGATACTGCCTTCAATAAAACCATCGCCGTCACGTTCAATGTCACCCTTCCAAGAAAATACCTCCACATTATGCAAAATGGGTTTGATATAGCCTTTTACTTTCCCTTCACTAGACGCCACTTCAGCCGCAAGCGTGAGTGTGCCGGCTTCCAGATCAAACGGTGCGTAGGTATCAAGCAGGTTCTTAAAGTTCACTAGTCCAACGTTGTCAGCTTGAATATCAACGTCAAATGTGGGGGCTGTTGTTGCGGGGTTGAGTTTAGCGTTTAAGGATATCGTGCCCTGCTGTGCCGTTTGTCCTTGCGCTTTGGCCGTTGCTACACGTGAGTCTGACAAGTTATCGCTATTCACCAAGTTATTCACTTCAAGCTGAATATCATGAAGCGCAATGTCGATAGCCGGAGAAGTATCGGGGTTGTGGAAAGCGACTTTTCCTTGGTTAATAGTTAGCTTGTCGATGCGTAACGGGAAGAGTTGGTCGGCGATAGATAACCAGTTTTCATCCTTACCAGACTGGCTTCTCTCCTCCGTGTTGCCGTCTACAAAATTAATCTCGGGGGAATTAACAATGACTTTTCCTACCGCTGCACCTTTGAAAAGCTGTGACCATGAAAGCGTAAACTCCACATAGTCAGCTTTAAATAGCGGCCTATCTACTTGCCCGTTCGCCTTATAAAGCAAAATATGTTCTAAACTGTATGCGCCGCGCCATAGCATTAAATCTACATCGCCCACGCGGCCGTTATACTCTTTTGACTGACTCAGCGTCGTGTTGATGTATGACGCTGCGGCGTAAGGCAAGTAAAGTCTTATGGCAATAAGCGTAAGCAACAAGGCTATAAGGACATAGCAGGCACGTTTTTTAGCATGTTTCATATTTCACTCCTTTGCGAAGGAAATACAAAAATTATGCCTGAGCAACCTCTTTCGTTAGGTAACGAGGATACCCAGCGTTGGCGTGGCATGAAGAGACGTTTGCAAAAAGCCTGAGCACAGCGTTGTAAGGTGTTACACAGGCTTAACGGTAAGATTTACTGAGACGTGGGTAGGAATGTTAGTGGGGTTTAAAGACACCGATAACATTTTCGTTAGATCGCGTGGCGGCACTAACTTTCTCGTCAGTTTGCGCTTCGTTATAACCACACGCTACGCACTCCAGCTTTTCTACGTTATTTTCAAAATATAACGAAATCGTATCTAGCTCTTGGCATTTTGGGCACGTAGCCCCTGCAACAAAGCGGCGTTTTACACGTTTTGACATACATACACCTTTGAAGAATTTCGCGATTATTATACCTTGAAATGGTAAGTGTTGATCAGCTTTTACCTTAAGTTTTTGATATTATACGATGGAATGGTCTCCCCCCTCAAACGGC